>JBBQIT010000223.1:0-7030 GCA_038325205.1 Bdellovibrionota bacterium | reverse complement strand
GGGTGGCCGCATGAACCGCAACCCCCCTGCGCTCTAGCTCGGAGTCGGGCCATAAAAGGTCCTCACGGCCTGCAAATCTTCCATGGGTAAAAGTGGCGTGGGGTTCCGAAATGAGAAGAAAACCTAGGTCGGGATTGTCTTTAACCTTAGTAATGCAGTCGTCCTGGAGGGCATCCAGAGTTGGAAAGTCGATATCGCGGCGGACAATGGTTTCCCAGACAAAGCTCACTTGGGCGAGAGTAAACTGAGACCGGGAAGGGAGCAATAGGAGAGGGGCTCTTGGGTTTGGTTATTTGTCCTGGACGGCAGAATAGTATTCCACGCGGTCACGTTCTTTAAAGCCGCCGCCGGTGTAGATGATAGCCACCGAACCGTCGGATCCAAAGTAGTCGACGACTTTGAGAAGCCCTTTGAATCGACCGGGAGCCATTCCTAGAAGGGTGTGGCTGTCAGGATCAAGGATGGGTTTACTATCTTCAAATACTTTTAAAATCTGTCCCCGCTCAAGCCCGGTCTGCTCTCCTGCATTTAAATAGAAGCGATGGAGATCGACTCTGGCGATACGACCGCTCCACTCAAGCTTGCGGGCGAATTCTGGAAGCTCGGGATTTATTTTGTCGATGGCGCGGCTGATAGCTCCTCTGCCGTGTTCGACGTCAAAGCTTGTGGGCGTTCTTTCATTTAGAAACTCGGTATGTTCTTCGGTGATTTCGGCGGAAGCGAGCTTGGAATAAATTTCTCTTCCGGTGCGAGCGTCGATCAATTGAATTTGTACTGTGGCATCAACCGTAAATTCTCGCATTCTAAAGATGCCGGCTTCTTCCCCAGTTTGGCGCGCGTTTACACTTTGGATAGTCCCCATCAAAATTCCGGAGATATTGTGGCTTCGTGCTTTATCCAAAATGAGCGGCAGGTTGTATTCGCCGACTTCGTTGATAAAGTTTTCGTTACCTTCCACTTCCGTTTGGGGAATCACGACGATGTCACTTTGATCTTGGAGCGAAAGGACCGCTCGACTCAAGGCAAATGTGGGGAGATCATCGTTGCCCGTTCGGGTCTTGTTTACAAAGCGAAGCGCCAAAATTCTTTTTTTGGGAATGGGAATTCCATCGAAAGGGGTTGCCGCTACTTTCTTTATATCTTCATCATCCGTAGGAGTGATTAAATTGGCACACGCTACGAAAAGACAGCTACCGCAAACCAGGGTACTGATAAGGGCCAACGTTCTCACGTGAGCCTCCTTGGAATTTAGGGGGGAATTTAGGTCAAAATACGTCTATTCAGAGTATCTCACAACGAGGGACTTCGAATCAACGCGCACTGGCTTTAAGTGAAAGCCTTGAAAATTCTCTGCCGCAAGGCGCTGCGCCAATTCTTGGGCGGAGAGCGGAGAGAGCACCTGAAAGCCCGCAACCGTGGGTTCGGTGCGGTTAAGCACAGCCTGGACAATGAAATCCAGCTTTCCCAGGGAAGATTCAATCGTCTTAAAGGTCTTGTAGGAGTTAACCTGCTCCACCGTCACGTCATAGGCGGTGCTTGTCAGCGTTCCTGAGGTCACCACCTCGTCGAACTCGGCATGAAACTGGCCGATTGGTAGCTTCAACGCGGTCTTCAACTTTGCTTTGTCCGAGAGGTCATTCATTGAGATCGTAATATCGTCGCTGTGGGCGAGAAGTCTTCTGCTTTGCGTTAAATTATAGAAATACATGTCGAGGCGGATTCCGTTGCATCCCTTGCAGGGGGCTACCGTCACCCAAAGGGCGCTATTGCCGCCCGATTGATCTCGCAACGTTTTAATGTCGTTGTCGTTCATCGGCGGACCCTTAAGTCCAATACGTGAAGTCTCTGTGGTGGCTACTTTGATGTTGTACTTTTGAAGGCCGCTATTAATTTCACTGAGCAAGGTCTGCGCAAAGACACTATCCTTTGCTCGGGCGGCCGTATCACCGACGGCGTAGGGAAGATTGGGAAGCGTAGAGGTCAAAACCAAAAAGGGAGATAACGTATTACCTTTGGTCTTGGCGTCTAAAGTTCGTACCCAGCGTTTAAGCCCCTCGGAATCTAAGTGTCCCACGACTTGGATCTGAGTTCGGTCTGCCGTTCGGCCGACTTTGTAGTCCAGAACGTAACGTTCAGAGAAATCGAAATTCACCGTCCTTTCGACGGAGGCGAATCGGGGCCCTAAATAGTTTTGAAGGTATTCGGTAACCGCTTTGAGCTTTAGCTGAGCAATGAGGCCGGTTTGAGCGTCGGGATTGCCGCCGGGATCGGGAGCGGCTTGAGTGAAGGTGACGCCTTCCCCAAGTCCCAATGAACTAAATAATAGCGCGAAAGCGAAAAATAGACGTTTAACGGAAGTCGACACTGGCTTGCTCCTCTTCCCAAAGCGATTGAATATAGTTTACCGTCTCTCGCTTCAAAGGGACTACTTGTTTCATGCGAAGCACGGTGGTGGATTTCGCGTCCAGCTTTACGTGAACAAACACGGGAACCCCGTCCTTATCCGCCACCGATTGTAAGAAATTGCTAAAACTGGTGAGCTTCTCAGCCTTGATGGGCTTGGCATCATCTCCGGTCGGTAGATGAAGATGAATCTCGCGCGCCAAAGCTTCATAAGCGTAGCGGAGCGGGAGCACTCGCGACTTACTTTTCTTAGAAAGCATCAACTTATTGCCTTGAGCACTGACTTCTACACTGGCTTTCACCCAAAGAGGCTCGCCGCTTTTCCAAGTCGCTTCATTTTCCAAGTACACATCGGAGAAAACGACCGCTTCGATCTGGTCTGTCTTGTCTCCTAAAGTAACAAAGGCCATGCGGTCGCCTTTTTTGGTGATGATCTCCCGCATGGTTATTACATCGGCGCCGATAAAGACCTCTTTTGACGAGCCCATACGGAAGCAGTCCCCAATGGTACCGGTAGTGTAAAGAGAGAGTTCCTTTTCAAAATCATCTAAGGGATGGCCCGATACAAAAAATCCAATCGTATCTTTTTCGTGCTTCAGTTCGAGAAGCCGAGGCCAGGGCTTCTCTTTGGCGTATTCCACTTTGCGCAAGGAAAAGCTTTCATCTTCCAAGCCAAAGATATCGGCAAAACTATTTTGCTTGTCGTCGCGGATTTTAGCTTGAGCCGTACCCATCTCCAAAGCTTGATCAATCGTCTTAAAGAGACTCGCTCGGTTGACTCCAAATCCATCCAGCGCGCCGGCTTTCACAAAGGCTTCTAGAACACGCTTGTTGGTCGTTCGGGTGTTGGTACGAGTGCAAAGATCGAACAGATCGACGAAAGGGCCGCCCTTGGTTCGGGCCTCTAAAACGGAATCGATGGCTACTTGGCCTACGCCCTTAATAGCGCCCAAGCCAAAGCGAATCTGCTTTTCAGAAAGTACCGTAAAATCGGTTTCGGATTCGTTGATATGAGGCGGAAGCACTTCGATGCCGTGCCTTCTCGCATCGGCAATATACTTTGTGATCTTGTCCGTGTTTTCACGTTCGATCGAAAGTAGGGTCGCAAAAAATTCTACAGTGTAGTGAGCTTTGAGATAGGCCGTGTGGACCGTGACCAGTGAATAAGCAGCGGCGTGGGATTTATTAAATCCATAGCCTGCAAACTTTTCCATGAGGTCGAAAACTTTTTCGGCCTTCACTTTGTCATAAGTATTTTTAATCGCGCCTTCGATAAAGACGGCTTTTTGTTTCGCCATCTCTTCGGCTTTTTTCTTACCCATCGCGCGACGCAAAATATCGGCGCCGCCGGCAGTATAACCACCGAGCTTCATCGAGATCTGCTGCACCTGCTCTTGGTAAACGATAACGCCGTAAGTTTCTTGAAGGATGGGCCTAAGATCTTCGAAGTCGTAGGTGATAGCGGTATCACCGTTTTTACGAGCAATGAAGTCGTCCAACATGCCGCTGCCCATAGGACCTGGGCGGTAAAGCGCGTTAATAGCAACGATGTCACCGAAGACAGAAGGGTGCAGACGTCTCATGAGATCTTGCATGCCCGAACTTTCCATTTGGAAAACACCCAAGGTATCGCCTTTAGCCAAAAGCTCGTACATGGGTTTATCAACGAGCGGAACATGCGAGAGACGGAAGTTGGCGTCGGGATGGCGTTTATTTACCAAAGTTTCGGCATGCTCTAAGAAAGTGAGGGTTTTTAACCCCAAAAAGTCGAATTTGATAAGGCCGATTTTATCGGCGTTATTCATGTCGAATTGAATCACGAGCTCGTTATTCTTCCCGCGATAGAGCGCTACGTGCTCCACCATGGGACGGTTTGAAATAACGATGCCGGCAGCGTGAATCGAAGCATGACGAGAGAGTCCTTCAAGCGATTGGCAGATCTTAATGAGCTCTTCAGTCTTAGGATCTTGCTCGATGAGCTGCTTAAGCCTTGGCTCCTGCTCCATTGCCTCTGCGATCGTAATATTGATCGTCTCTGGGACAAGCTTTGCGATTTTATCTACTTCAGGGACAGGAAGGCCAAACACACGGCCGACGTCACGGATAACTCCACGGGCTTGTAACTTTCCGAAAGTGATAATCTGGGCTACGCAATCACCACCGTATTTATTCGAAACGTAGTCGATGACTTGGTTTCGTTTATCCATGCAAAAATCGATGTCAAAGTCAGGAAGACTGACGCGCTCAGGATTTAAGAAACGCTCGAAGAGAAGCTGATGCTCCAGCGGATCCAATTCCGTGATTCGTAGTACGTAAGCGACAAGACTTCCCGCTCCCGATCCACGACCAGGGCCTACCGGAATCTTGTTGTCTTTCGCGTAGCGAATGAAGTCGGCTACGATCAAAAAGTATCCCGTGAAGCCCATCTCATTGATAACGCCAAGTTCTCGTGTGAGACGGGCGCTATAGATGGTGCGTTCTTCCTGCGTGAAGACCTTCTTAGACATCTCTTGAATCTCAGCCAGTCTTTTATCCAGGCCTGCTTCGGAGAGTTCGTTTAGATGTTCCGCTGCCGTCATGCCAGCTGGCGGATCAAACTTGGGGTAGTGATAAATCTTTTTCCCGCGCTCATCGTTAAATTGGAATTCGAAATTGCACTGCTTCGCTATCTCCATGGTGTTGGCGATAGCTTCAGGACAATGTGAGAATTCTTCTTTGATCACCGACTGGGGCTTGAAATAAAATTCGTCCGTTTTAAGGCTCGAACGATCCATGGAATCCATCGGCTTTCCGCTTTGGATTCGCATCAAGACTTCTTGATTGAAGGCGTCTTCCTTTTTCAAGTAGTGGCAATCGGCTGTGGCTATCAAAGGAACATGCATTTGAGCGGCTAACTCTTGAAAGCGTTGGTTGATTACCATTTGTTGTGGCAATCCGTTTTGAGCGATTTCCAAATAGAAACGACCCGGGAAAATCTTGGTATAGGTTTCTAAGGCGGCCTTCGCGCGATCCATGTCGCCCATAAGACTTAAGTGGGCGACTTCGCCTTTCATGCAAGCCGATGTAGCAATGAGCCCTTCGGAGTACTGGGCCAGGACCTCTTTATCGATACGAGGCTTGTAATAGAATCCTTCCAGATAACCGATGCTGACCAGTTTGCAGAGATTGCGGTAGCCGATTTCATTCATGCACAGCAAATTGAGATGGTGCATTCCCGATCGGCAAGTGGCGTACGGAGGGACTTCCTCGTCATTGAAGAAGCCTGCCGATTTAATGGTTCGACTTCCCGGAGCCAAATAGACTTCACAACCCAAGATGGGTTTGATGCCGTGCTCTTTAGCTTTGGAATAAAAGTCGAGCGCGCCGAACATATTGCCGTGGTCGGTAATGGCTACGGCCTCCATCTTGTCAGCAACGGCAGCTTCGAAAAGCTCGTCAAGACGGATCACGCTGTCTAGCAGACTGTAGTGCGTGTGTAAGTGTAGATGTGTAAAATCGGCGTTCAAATCCCGACCCCGTGTTCAAAACCTCGGCATAGATGCGGGAGGCTATTGAATCAGTGTGCCGATGCGTTCCGGACGGGGCTTCCAATTCCAGCTGGAATACCAGATGAACATGGCTCGCCCTTTTAGGTAGTTCATCGGCACGAACCCCCAGAATCGACTGTCGTAGCTATTGTCCCGATTGTCACCCATCGCGAAGAATTCATTTTCAGGGACTGTCACATTGCGAAAAGGCATGTACTCCATTTCGCGGAACGATCGTTGTTCTGGGGCCTGATTTTCCAATATCATGTAATGCTTCACGTTATCCAGATTTTCGATAAACAAAGTCCGGTCATTTTTCTGCTCCAGGTCTTCCATGACTTCGCGGTCTTTTTGAAGCGTTTCTCCAGTCTCTTTGTTGTTCACGAAAAGTTTGCCGTCATGATAATCGAGCCGATCACCCGGCAGAGCCACGACGCGCTTTACGAAAGTGATGCTGGGATCTTTGGGATTCTTAAAGAGGATCACATCCCCGCGTTTGATCGTTCCCGTTTTAAGAAGGATCCAATCGGTGAAGGGAAATCTGACATCATAAGCGCATTTCAAAGCATAAAGCCGGTCACCAGGTTTTAACGTAGGCTCCATCGAACCGGTCGGAACCACGTAGGGCTCGACGATAGTCCATCTCAGCGCGAAAAGAAGAACGATCAAGTAAATGAGAGGAAGACTCTGCTTAAAGTAATTCTCTTTTTTGTTTGGGTCTTTCTTAGGTTGACTCATGACGAAGCGATTTCCTTTATTACTTGGTGTGTAGTTTCAATGTCATTAGCCCGGATATCAAGATGAGTTACGGCGCGTATTCGATTTTCTCCCGCGTGCGAAAAGCGAACCCCTCGTGTTTGGCATTGGGACAAAAATTTATCGATGGGAAGGCTTGGGGACTCCCAGTGAAAGAAAACCATATTGGTCGATCCTGCGTGATTCTCAACACGAATGCCGGGTACGCCGCTCAATCGCTCCGCCAACTGCTTCGCATTCGCATGGTCTTCCGCCAAGCGCTCTACGTTATTATCCAAAGCATAGAGCCCTGCGGCGGCGACGACTCCGCTCTGACGCATCGCCCCTCCCATCAGCTGTTTTAG
>JBBQIT010000222.1:0-7053 GCA_038325205.1 Bdellovibrionota bacterium | reverse complement strand
GGGCGTGCTCTTGCACGCAAGTAGATTGGCAAGCAAAGGGATACACCAGCGCCAAATTGGAAATGCTTAGCATCCATCACGGTTTTTATGTCGAAGCTCACCGCGCTTTGAATGATATCGATGCGACCCTCTATCTCATTTCGATGAAAGACCAGACTACCGACGGCACCTATCTTTTAGAGATAGTCAGCAACGCTTTCAAACCGACGCTTCTTCTTATTGCGCGAGGCTCACCGTTTGAATCGAAAGATGTTCTAAAAGAACGAGGCTACTCCTGGAATAGTGCCATCAAGAGCTGGCAGTCCAAAATTTCGAAAGAGCAGCTACCCTCAGAAACGCTTTGGCTTGAAGCCGAAGTCTATAAAGGCAAGTTTCGAGGAGAAGTTAGAGACATCCCTTTAACGGAGACCTTTCGCCCTATGCTAAGTTAGCCTCATAAAAGGGGCTAATATTCCCCTAAGGTTTCGCCCCATCTCTATGCCGAAGATGTTGAAAATAAAATCACAATAGCCTAACTCCGCATCGCTCCTCACGACTTTCATTGCCCAACTTTTGGTCGCCCTCTGTCTGATAAGTTACGTGGCCTTTTGAGCGCTATGCTTAATAGGAATTCTTAGAGGCACGTTATCAGGAGGAGTTATGTTCACGACTATAAAACTCCGCTCTTGGCTTAAAAAACCGAAGCAATTTTCTTTCTTCCAAATCACCGAGATTTCTCTTCTTGTGCTCTTGACTAGCAGTTGCTCGCTTTCAAGAAATTCTGCTTCAGCCCCTTCGTCCGAGCCTGATAACCCCCAGATTTTAGCGGGGGTCATACCTCTGCCCACTTCTGAACCTAAGGCGGCCTATTCTACAGATAGCTTAGGCGACGGCGGTTTCATCGCCCCCGTGACTTCCGACCCTGATATCGATGTTGGTTATGTGGGAACTCCGGCGAAGCTTGTTATTTCGCCTTCCGCTTACAATTTCCAGGCGCAGTCGCTCCGAAGCATTACCCGCGTCACTTTTACTATCACCAATACGGGTGGCCAATTCGCAACGGGAGTGAACGCTACTGGGCTTAGCGCCCCGTATAGTTTTAGTGGCGGAGCTTTTCCGGGAATCAAAGGATCATGCAGTAATACCTTAGCGCCGAGTGCTTCGTGCACGATGGTGGTCACCTTCTCTCCCCAATCCGTCGGACGCTTCACTCTCAACAATTTTGCGCTTCAGTCAAATGCCGGAGCACTTGCTATTCCCCTAGATGGCGGTGGTACCGATATCGCGACTTTACATATTTCTAACGAGGTTGATGACAACTCTTACTACGATTTCGGAACGATAGCGTACGGCGCTGCTCTCAAAAAGAAATTCCTTGTTCAATATTGGGGTGCTGTGCGCGCGACTGGCGTTAACTTTTCTGGCCTCTCGGGTGCTTACCGTATTACTTCAAACGCCTGCGGCACCGAGATCGACCATGATTGCGAAATCGAAGTTACTTACTCGGGATCCCTGGCTGGAGCTACCCAACAGAAATTAAAAGTCGTTTACAACAACAGTGCTTTTGCGGCTGAAGCCGATCATTTAATGATGGGAACGACGAGCCTGCAAATCACTCCCGCGACCCTCACTATTACGGATGGAACTACGTCGCATGATTTTGGAAGACAACTTTTAGGAAGAAGCACCCAGAGAATGTTTACCGTCGTAAAAGGGGGAAGCTTGCCTGCTACCAATGTGTCACCGGCAGCTTTTACGAACCTCGCGTATTCCTATCGCGGAGGAAGCTATCCCGGAATCGGAGGAACGTGCGGTGCCACGATTACGGCGACTTGTACGATTGCCGTGACGTTTGCCCCTTCAGTACTTGGGGTGGCGATCGATAGTATTCACCTGGGATATTACGATGGCCAAGTAATGAGAGATGCGGCTTTGGCCATCCGAGGAACTGGGGCTCAACCTTCCGTGCTATCGTTCACTCCCGTCATCGGCCAAGATTTTGGAATCGTCCCAGTAAATCGATCCATCGATATGGGATTCACGGCAACTAACGATTCTGGCTCGATTACCGCCGTAAATCTTCAAGTGGGCGGAGCCACCCTTCCCTTTAAAATTTTAAATAACTGTAGCACGCAACTAAATCCAGGGTCTTCTTGCACCACAACGATCCGATTTACTCCCACTCAAATTGGGCAAAGCACAGGAACGATTACTCTCACCTATTTTGACGGGATTCAGGTTCAAAATATCACGATGCCGATTCAAGGAACGGGTGACGGCGGTGCGGTTCTCCAATTTACTCACTCCGGCGTCGACTTTGGCGGAATCACCATAGGTAGCGAGCAGATCATTGAGGTCGATGTTAACTACTACGGAGTGCAATCTGGCGGACACTGCGTAACGTCCGGAGTAGGAAACACTCCTCCTAGCGGAGATGGTTCAGGCTCACCTTTCTATTTTCCTGGTGGAAGTTATCCGGGAACTGGCGGTACCTGTCTCCAACAGATCAACTCTCCGTGCAAAATCTATATCGCTTTTGTGCCGGTCGTAACGACTACAACATCCACGACCTTCACGATCTTCTATGACAACGGTCAGGGGCAACCCCTATCGACCTCAATCCAACTTTCAGGCCATGGCATCAACGCCATCCCGGCGAGTTTAAGCTTTAGCTCGCCTTCGTTGAACTTTGGGTCGCAAGTGACCAACACCTCTTCCACGCAAACAATCACCGTGCGACGTAGCGGAGACTTAAGTGCCACCAATGTAATGGCATTACCTTTAAGTGCTCCTTTCCAATTCGCCGGAGGAAGCTATCCGGGAACGGGAGGCACTTGCGGAGCAACCATCCCGAACTCTGTTTCTTCATGCACGATGGTGGTTAAGTTTAATCCCACGGCAGCGGGAACCTTTGGCCCACAGACTTTAAATCTCACTTACAGTACTGGGGTCGCTACGGCGCAGGCGCTCCTCGATCTCAATGGAACGGCAGTAGACGCCGCTGCGATCCAAGCGAGTGCGGTCCATTTCGGAAATGTCGCCATCAACCACTCCGCGACCGCAACGCTTACGCTAAGTAACGTGGGAACCCGATCAGCCGACAACTTGGTGGGTAACGCCTTGGCGATCACGGCTCCTTTATCTATCACTGGCAATCATTGCCCCTCGAGTTTGCCGTCGGGAAGCAGTTGCTCGATCGACTTGAGCTTCTCCCCTGTGCGTCCAGGATTATCTACGGTTACTTTTCCGTGGACCTATCAAAATGGCTTGGGACAAACCAACCTAAACATTGGCATCGATGGAATGGGAACGGTTCCGCTTTTGGTTAGTGCCAACGGAAATCACACTTGCGCTAGGCTTATCGATGGCACGGTAAAGTGCTGGGGTGAAAACAACTACGGACAATTAGGACAAGGGGACCTCGTCAATCGAGGCGATTCCACTGTAGCCGGACATCAAATGGGAGCCAACTTAACTCCGGTCGCGTTGGGTTCCGGAAGATATGCGATCGCTATTTCCAGCGGCTACTTTCACTCGTGTGTCGTTTTAGATGATAGCTCAGTTAAATGTTGGGGAGACAACGAGTACGGCCAGTTGGGATTGGGCTCGACGGTCTCCTCCTTAGGTGGTTCCGCAAACCAGATGGGAAATAGCCTTTCCCCTGTTGCTTTAGGAAGCGGAGAAAGAGCTATCGATGTGGTCGCGGGATACGCTCACACGTGTGCGCTCCTCCAAGGCGGCTCGGTAAAATGCTGGGGCTTTAACGGTGAAGGACAACTGGGTCTAGGCGATAAAGTAAACCGAGGCACCCAGGCCGCAGACATGGGTAACTACTTAGCTGCAGTCGACGTCGGCGGCTGGGGAGTAAAACAAATTGCGGCAGGAACCGGACACACGTGCGCCTTACTCGTTAACGGAACGGCAAAGTGCTGGGGAAATAACTTGTACGGACAATTGGGACAGGGCGACTTCATGAACCGAGGCGATGATCCCAGTGAACTGGGAAACGCTTTGAATGCGATCGATCTCGGAAGCCATTTAATTAGCCACGTGACAGTAGGCGGTGGTTTTAGCTGCGCGCTGTTGGATAACGGCAAAGTAAAATGCTGGGGCCGTAACGAAGAAGGCATTCTGGGAATAGCATGGTGCCAAGATATTCAGGGTAATTTGGGCCTTTGTTCTGATTCCAATTACCCCCTCGCGGTACGCGGCTATGGCGTAAATCCTGACCAAATGGGAGACAACCTTCCCACGATCAGTTTAGGAACAGGACGAACCGTGCTCTCCCTCGGTTCAGCGGATAGCAGTTCGTGCGCCCTTCTCGATAACGGAACGATTAAATGCTGGGGAGCCAATGACGCCGGCCAGTTAGGGCTGGGAAATACCACCTCGGTGGGAACTTCGCCTTCTCAAATGGGCGATGCGCTAACCGCCGTAAGCTTGGGAAGTGTAGTCCCCACAGATATCAGTGTCGGTGGGTCTCACGCCTGCGTTACCCTCGCTCCGGCTAACATCAAATGCTGGGGAGACAATCACTTTGGACAATTGGGGATCGGCGACACCGGTAATCGCGGCGACAACCCGAATGAGATGGGTGCGGCTCTCCCTTTGGTAAGCCTTCCCTAGCCTCATTCGTTCATGATAGAGGGTTAGCTATGCCGCACCTAACTCTCGAGTACTCCCATAACCTGGCCCCCCGTTCTGAACTCACGGGGCTTCTTAAAGTCCTTCACGAAACCATCGGCAAAGCCGAATTGGTCGATATCGAAACGCTTAAGAGCCGTCTGGTAGAGCAGGCTACTTACTTTATTGGGGCCGATACCTCCACCCGCGCTTTCTTATATGGCAAACTCGAGGTCTTACCGGGCCGCGGCGCCGAGTGGAAAAAAGAGATCGGCCAGAAACTTCAAAATATCCTGCTCGAATCCGCCAAACAGTGGACACCGCCGCACATTAACTGCTCCATCAATTTTGAAGTCCGCGAGCTGGCTGGAGAGTTCTACTTTCGAACGCCGCCCCCGAAGCCTAAGTAACCCTGCGCCGCGAGATGACAATTGAGCTCTTTCCGACGATAAAAGAAAGAAAAAGATTTTCTTTTCGTGGGGAGGCCCAATGCCTTCAATGCGTCGGTTGGCCAAATGTGGCTTTTTTCTGACTTGTCTCCTTCTTACCATCAGTTGCTCCCGACCTCTCTCACTAGACTCTGAAGTCGAGACCTGCCCCCAACAGGTGCCCAATCCCCCCGAAGTCACTTCCTTCTACGAGGACGACCCTACCTATGTAGATCCCGACGTCAGCCCAACCAACTTCGAAACCACGACGCCAGAAAGTCAGGGAATGATAAGCCAGCGGTTGGCCTCGGGAGCCGCGCTCTTAGAAACCGTTCCCCAAGCGCTAAGTCTTTTGGTGATTCGAAATGGGAAATTAGTCTTCGAACGCTACTTTCACGGCAGTCAATCCAATCACGCAAATAACATTCACTCCGCTTCTAAAACCCTTCTTTCCGGATTAATTGGAATCGCTCTTGAAGAAGGATTCATTGAAAGTATCGATGAAAAGATTTCCGATATCCTTCCTCAAGATCTGAATTTCAATGAAAAGGCCAAATCGTTGACGGTGAAGCACTTGCTGACCATGTCAGCGGGATTTGATTGGAAAGAAGATCAAAGTGAGAGTCTCATCGAGAACGAAGAGAACTGGCTACAAGCCATCTTGAACTTACCTATTCTTCAAACGCCTGGAACGGCATTCAATTACAACACGGGTCTCACTCATCTTCTTTCTGCAGTTCTCACGGAATCTTCAGAGATGGATACCTGCAATTTTGGGAGTAAGTATTTCTTTAGGCCGATGGGCATTTCTATCAAGCACTGGGGAAGAGATCCTCAAGGATACTATTCTGGAGGCTATAACCTCTATCTCACCGCTCTCGACTTAGCGAAAGTGGCCCAAATGTATTTACAAAAAGGAGAGTGGGATGGCAAAGTCGTGGTCCCCTCTCACTGGATCCAAGAAGCCACCCAACCCAAGATCCAATCCGAGCATCCCCAATACACTTACGGATATTTATGGTGGCTTTTCACCGCCGGCGGTCACGCGATCTACAAAATGTGGGGATACGGCGGACAGTACGCTTATTTGGTTCCCGATCTTAATCTCGTGATGGTAACTACCGCCGACACCAAAGAGGTTTACCCAGAGTTTGATGCAGACAACTTTCTCCTCAACCAAATTATCGGCGCCGTCACCCCACTGGTTCCTGCAACTAACCGGTAGCATTTCGCTCCACGCAACGAGTCAACACGATCTAAACTGCGCTCAAAATTTGTGCCCGTCCGGTACAACCCTTGCACAATAGGCCTCTCGAAAGATAGCCCTCGTGTTGACGAGGGTCGCTTGCCGGGCGCAGCTGAAAGCGACGCCTGGGGCAAATTGACGTATTTCAGAGGGTTTTCCACGATGTCGAACGCAGTAACGGCAACCAAGGCCTCCCACGACCGAATAACTTTTATTGATGCCACAAGGGGACTATATATTTTTTGGATGCTTGCCGCCCACACCCTCACTTTGGCGGAAGTCCCAGAGAATTCTCTCCTTCAAGCGCTTCGACCGGCCGGATGGTCCACCCTAAACTTCATCATGCTGACCGGTTTTTCCTTAGCAGTGTTTTATTCCTCCGCTTCTGAGCTACGTCACGGCACTCAAGGAAAACTCCTCAAGCGAGCGCTTCAAGTGGGGTTGATAGCCCTCATCAGTAATTTTCTTTTCGTCACTCTCAAGTACGCTGCCGGCGGCAATCTTGATGTTTACCATCTCTACCAGATAGCAAGTCTTCAAACACCTTGGACGATTTCAGCAGTACTTCTTCCCACGGTGATTGTGTTAGCGCTTTCGCCCTTTCTACTTCGCTTGTTATTTCGGGTGGGGCCTCTTAGTTTTTTTTCTGCGGCAACCGTGTTGGTTTTACTTCTGGAGTGTACCGTCCAATACAGCTTTTCTTCGCTGCACGGGATCACTTGGTTTTCGGCGTGCTTCGATACCGATAATTCTTACTTCGGTGGCTTTCCGATTGTG
>JBBQIT010000221.1:0-7072 GCA_038325205.1 Bdellovibrionota bacterium | reverse complement strand
CTGTGGGGAGGGGTCTGTGGTGTGAAAAGACTCGTCTTTGCAATGGTTTTCTCATTCGTTTCGGATTTTCCGTATCCCCGACAACAATGGGTAGTGGGCTAAAAGAATGCGGGTGCAAAAAGAATACAGCTCGGCCCTCCGGGCCTCGCGTTGGAGTCGCTCACGCGACGCAAACAACAACAAAAACAAAACGAGTTCACCGACTATGAGTTCGTATTCAAAAACGCTACTTAGCGTTTAACGTAATTAAAATATTTTGAACTTTAAAGTCTTCATCTCTTTTCGATCCAGCCCTATCGGAAACAAGAAGTTCCAGTTGCACCTTACAGCGTCCTTGGATTGCCGCCAATCTGGAGGCGCTCTCAAATCTCATTGTAGAATTGAGACCGTGTTTGGGTTCTATCTCGGTCGCAGTTATAGAGCCATCATAATATGTCGCCTTCTCGAAGCCGGTGACGTCGGCCGTTTGCGGTCGGAACTCCTCGCCCTTTGAATTACTCAGGGCAATTGCTTCCGATCTCGGACTTACTGCGACCCATCGACTCATCTTGGCGGAGCGATTTGTGATCGTCATTGTTAACCGGTATTCACGATTGCCGATGATTTGAAGAGGCTGAAACGCGACCCGTAAATCTTTAAATATCTCTACTAACAAAGGCTGGTCGGAGTCGCCATGGTCCGTTTCACCGGAATCATCCGGGTCGTCGGTAATTACGGAAGACAGGAGGTCACGAACGTTTTCATCCATCCGGAATTCTCCTTTCGCAGCGCCAACAATTTCCGCAGTTTCCGTGGTTACAATGCGGGCGGTCAGAGCTACGGAGTTCTTCTTGGGGATAATAGTTCCTAAGATTATTGCGTCCACTCCGGCGAACATTCCGATCCGTTTCGCATTCTCCGGATCGATGAGACCGGTGGCCGTGAGCCTGTGTTCCTTAAGAATTTTTTTCAGATTTGCGCGGTCGAGCACGGAGAAATCGGGATTTGTGCCGACGAAATCCACGATAAGTTCTTCGGCGATATACTTTCCCAATGTGCTTTCGTGGTTTTGCAGGTCTACAAAGTCGATAACCGTCACCTTTTTGAGTCCTCGCGCTTTTATGGAAGGCGAGAGCTTTGCTGCGAAAGTTGAAAGCTCTTTGTCCATCTCCTCTGCGCCGAAGGAAATTGTTTGTGTCATGAAAATGACGAGGAAGAGCAGGATGCCTGAGTTCATATCATTTGGAGATTACGGCCGTGGTTACGTTTGTAAACTTTTTGGAGAGACGTTCCTCCGCATTTTTGCGCGCAACCTCATTATTGAAACCTGCCCCTGCCGCTTCATAGGTCCAGGACCGGTCCGCGATTGTATCTCCAAGAGAAATCACTCGCATTTCTAAGGTCATCGAAGCGGTAATAACATGTGCCAATGATGAACCTTGATCCGTGTAGCGGACGTGTTCTTTTGCGAGGATGAGGCCGGCGAGTCTCCCTCGAAGTTCTAATTTATCTGCTAATTCATTCGAGCCATTGAACAGTTCCTCCTGGAGTCCATCACGAATGAAGTCTGGATTGAAAAAAGAGGTCGTCACCTGGAAAGCATCGCTCTTGAGTCGGTCTGCCAATTCTTGGGAAAACTCAAAATTAGCACGGTCTTCGGCGTCAGTGACCGATATTGCCAGGATGGGGCGCGAAATCCTGCCTTCGTTCCTTTTTATATATTTGGCTAAATACTGGCGATGCTTTTCTGCCTTTGCTTTAAGAGCCGCCTCCTCTTCAAGCTCTTTCCTTCGGCGGATCTCCTCAGGTGATTCGGCTGGAGGCTGATCTGGAATTGTCTTCTGCTGAAAAATCGAGAAGGGGGATTGTCGCGCGTCGCTTTGCGTTTCGAAATCCCGGATTTGTTTCTGGGTTTGATCGTTCGGCACGATTGTCTTGGGTTCCACGGGCTGAAGCGGTTGTGACGGACTCAGTGTGCTGATGGGAATTATTTCAGGTTCCCGTGTGACAAAGATGGAATTGATGACGACGGCAACGACGCCCAGGACGATCAAGAAATTCTTGTGATGATCTCTTGTTGCGGCCAGTCGTTCTCGCCAGTATTGCATCTTTAGCCAAACTTATTTTCTTTTTTTTATTACGCTCCGGATTTTCTCGCAAGCGAAGAGTTTGTTCCTCCTCACCGACCGGTCTTCATGATACAATAACTTGTCTTCGTTTTTTTCAGCCACACCTCTATTACCATGACGACTCGCTCAAAACGTTTGTCGTTATTTTGCGTTTATGAAGGTGACGCAGCGGGCTTTGCTCGACGGAATGGGGTGTGGTTGAATGGAACCTGAAGAGGAAATAATTTTTGGGATTCGCCACGGATGGAGCAACGAAGTCCCTTGTGGTCTTCCTATCGTTGAACGTCGTCAACACGTATATCTAATTGGGCAAACCGGCGCAGGGAAGTCCACCCTCCTTCGGAACCTCATCCTCCAGGATATCGAAGCTGGACGCGGGGTGGCCTTGATTGATCCGCATGGAGATTTGGCGAATGAAATTCTTTCTGAGATTCCACCCCACCGGACAAACGACGTGGTTAATTTCGATCCTGCGGGAAAGGATCCCTTGGCGATCAATTTGTTTCGCTCCACCACTGACAATTGGCACCTTGTGGCATCCGGAATTGTCTCGGCGTTTAAAAAAATCTGGGGTGACTCTTGGGGACCGCGCCTTGAATACGTCCTTTACGCCTCGGTTGCGGCTCTGGCCCAGTGCTCAAACACGAGCCTCCTTGGCGTCTCGCGAATGCTCCACGACGATCGTTACCGGGCCTGGGTAGTGAAGCAAATAAAAGACCCGATGGTGCGTTCTTTTTGGATCCACGAATTCGAAACATACGAGCGAAGGTTCCGTCAGGAAGTGATTGCACCGATTCAAAACAAAGTTGGGCAAGTTTTTCTCGCGCCGGCCCTGCGCAATGTCTTGGGCCAGGTTCGAACCAAAATAAATTTTCGGTTCATGATGGATTCGAAGCGGATCTTCATCGCGAATCTTTCGAAAGGCCTCATTGGTGAAATGCATTCAAGCCTCCTGGGTTCACTGCTTGTCACCGGTTTCGAACTTGCCGCTCTCTCCCGTGCAGATTTGCCGCCGGAAAAGCGAACTGATTTCTATCTGTTTGCCGACGAATTTCACCACTACGCCACCGGTTCGTTTGCAAGCATTCTCTCCGAGGCCAGGAAATATCGCCTTTGCTTAACGCTTGCCCACCAATATCTCGGGCAGCTGGACGAGAGAATTCGCGACGCCGTCTTTGGAAACGTTGGAACTTTTCTTTCTTTTCGAGTGAGCGAAGCGGACGCATCCATTCTGGAGCGCCACTTCGGATCCAAAATTGTCGCAGCACAATTTTCGGGACTGGAAAACTTCGAGTTCTGTGCCAGACGCCTTGGCGAAGATCCGTTCCGAACAAGATCGCTTCCGCCGATTTCAAAGGGCCGGAATCGTCGCGACGTTGTCGTGCGGCACTCCGGAATGAAATATTGCTCTCGCAAAAACATTGTTGAAAGCAAGATTCAAAGATGGTTGAATTCGGGGCATTAGAACGCCATGAGCTTCGGACCACATCATCCGCTTGCGATCCGACGAGAATTCAAACAAAAGGCTTTGATGAACTATGCCGTCGTCGCGGCGGGCTTTGTCCTCGTCGTCGCCGGTGCTTCGGCCTTCCTCTCTCCGATCTGGCCAGGGTTCTTTCCACTCCTTTCCGCCGATGCTGTTTCACTAGGCCTCGCGTATATCTGTCTAAAAGGTCTTGAGGGAAGAGAGATCGGCTTCAGTTGCACGAAATGCAAAAAGTGGATTTCGGTAAACACGCCTTGGGTCTGCGGCGTCTGTGGAGCCTCAAACAGCAATGTGGATGTCTTCCCGTTCTGCAATCGGTGTGAGTCATGCACTGATCTGCCAAAGGCATACAAATGCCATCACGTTGTCTCGGGAGATGATGATGTTGGAAGCGTTCCGTGTGAGAACCTAAATTTCCTATCGCAAGATCGACAGGAAACAAACTATGCCTACTGTCTCCAAGGCAAATCTGAGGCGTCAGTATCGAACAAGCACGAAGAGAAAATGCGAAAGCGAAAGGAGCAAAGCGAAGAGAAGGAACAGAAGATCGCACTTGCCCTTCTCGATGCCAAACTTAAGGCGGCTCGCGCGACCGTAAAAGTTCCCGTTGTCAAAAGTCCGAGGGAACGAATGCAGGAAGATTTCGATAAATCAATGGGAGCACTTTTCAGTTCGGAAGACATTGCGGCGGCGCAGATAGCAGAACTTGAGAAGGACCCGAAGTTTGAAAATGATCCCAGTGGAAAAGAGCGGCGGAAAGAATGGATTAATAACTGGGCGCGTAGGAATATTCAATAGGGAAAACTTCCCTATACATCGGGAGAATGGCTTCCGAACCTTCCGGAAAGATGATTTTTTCTCGTATCGAAGACGAAAAACGCAATGCTCGTGCCAAATTTTTTTCCTAACCACTATCGGGTGATAATCAGTAATGACATCCTCCGACAACTTCAAAGAAGGGCTGTGGTGTATTCGGAAACAAGAACCCAAGCGTTCCGAGCACAGAAATGAAGAAGTATGAAACAACCTTGAGTTGGCATCCTTACCTGTTCATCGAAGCGCTTTATTCGGAAGGCGCCAAATCCCATTTTTTCCTTAAAGCGAGATACGCGCTCGGTGTGATTCTGAACGTCCTTTTAAATTCTCTGGTGAAATGCGCATGCTGTTTGAAGCCGGCGAATTCGGATGCCCGCTTGACCGAACGAGACTCTGCTAAGTAGTGAAGCGACTGGTTTAGACGCTGCTCCTTAAGCCATTCTTCCGCCGGGCGATCGTACGACCGTCGGATAAACCGTTGAAGGGTTCGTGTGCTCACGTCGAAACGCCTAGCCAGTGATCCGAGCTCAAACTCACACTCCCGCGCAACGCGCATAAAATCTGCCTTCCGGACGGATGCTTTCTTTGTATGTTCTGGCAGCTTTGGCATACGCAGGCGCATTCTTATCGTGAGCGGTAATGCCAGTCAACCTTTCACAAATTAAAAACCGCGGACAGATTTTGGCTCAAACAAAGATCCTCTACACCATCTGCTATCGAAAAAAGCGATAGGCTGCATCTAGGTCTTGCGCTTACTCGTTTGAAGGGGCCTCCATTGACCATGCAGACACTTTTTGGTTTAATGATATACGGAACACTGTTCCTTTTTTGTAACTTCTAACCGCAGGAATCCCATGAATCGTTTCGGTATATCATTTATAAAACCTGAGATCCCTAAATTTATTATCGGCACTACAGTTATTACTCAAGGAGCGAATGCTCTTCT
Source organism: Bdellovibrionota bacterium (assembly GCA_038325205.1). Classification (GTDB taxonomy): domain Bacteria; phylum Bdellovibrionota; class FAC87; order UBA2466; family UBA2466; genus JBBQIT01. The sequence continues at coordinate 1,716 of JBBQIT010000221.1, read as the reverse complement.
AACCTACGATGAGGTAGTAGCAGCGTTAAAGCGCCACATAAAAGGAGACTGGGGCGATCTAGATGACGAGGACAAGGAAGCTAACGACTCAGCAATCGCAGCCGGCGGACGAGTTTTATCGAAATTCGCGTCGGTTGCGGGAGTGGAGTTCTACATCATAACTGAAGCTGATCGCTCGTACACGACCATTCTTCTTCCGGAGGAATATTGAATGCCAAACGTCTGGGTCGACTTCAAAGCCTTGCGCCAGAAACTTGATTTCGAGGATGTCCTTCGGCACTACGGTGTTGAAGTTAAACGCAAGGGCAATCAGCATCATGGCTTCTGTCCGTTGCCAAACCATAACGGTAAGCGCAACTCCCAATCGTTCTCCGCAAACCTCGAACGTGGAATATTTCAATGTTTCGGTTGCGGTGCAAAGGGAAATCAACTCGACTTCGCCGCTCTCATGGAAAAAATCAACCCTGAGGACGGTTCTGCCCTGCGAGAGGTCGCGGCAAGACTACAAACGCGTTTTTGTATCGAACGTGAGGCCACCTTCAGAGGAGGGAGAGAGCCGAGTCAACCGGAGAAAAAATCTCACCCCAAGGGGCCACCTGTCGTCCGGGCGATAAACCCAAAGCTCGACTTTGAACTCCAAGGACTTGATCCGGAACATCCGTATCTTCGCAACCGCGGCATCAAGCCCGAAACGATTAAACGGTTCGGCTTGGGCTTCTGCTCACGAGGATTGCTCAAGGATCGAATCGCGATCCCATTGCATGACGTCATTGGTGCACTAATCGGATACGCCGGTCGGCTTGTGGATGACTCACGCGCCAACGATTCGATTCCTCGTTATCTCTTTCCGGGGGAACGAATTCGCGGGAATGCAGTCTTCGAATTTCGCAAGACCTGCTTTCTTTACAATGGCTCCCGGATTAAAGCGCCTGTCGATGACCTTATCGTCGTCGAAGGATTTGCTTCCGTATGGTGGCTCACTCAGCAGGGTCTTCCTGCCGTGGTTGCAACGATGGGAGCAGACTGTTCGGAAAGGCAGGCTGAACTCATTGTCTCGCATGTAAAAAGCTCCGGTCGTGTCTGGGTGATCTCCGACGGGGACAAGGCGGGACTTCGCCATGCCCACGGAATCCTTATGCTGACCTCGCCATTCCGATCTGTTCGCTGGATCAAACTTCCGGAGGGAAAACAGCCAACAGATTTGTCGAGAAAGGAAATTGCGATCGGTTAGTCCAAGCGCGCCTCAAAAAGGCTGCGCTTTTTTCTTTGAGAATTCAAAAGTCTTAAAGGAGATATTACGGTTTTAATAGCCTATAAAATCTTTGCTGATCTAGCTGCCTTTTAATAGAAAAGGCGTTCACTCCACCCAAGGACGTTATATCCAAAGGAGTTCGGTCGCTTGCGAATGCGCTCCAACTCTTCATATCCACGGACGTTTCAATTTGAAACGGAACACCAGGGGGACCGCTCACGATGAGTAAATTCGATGATGTACCAACGGCATCAGAGGGCGGTAACATATTGAGATGGAGTTCCTGGACAAGAATCTCGAAGTCAAAAAGCGCACCTAATCCATCATCGTCAATTGCAATGTGATATTCCACACCTAGTTGAGCATCAAAGGTGATTCTAATGTAGTCCTTGTTTGTTACAACCACCTCGGCAGCCCTCGTTAGATTCGAAATAGTATTTCCACTATAAACGCCGAACGACACA
>JBBQIT010000220.1:0-7120 GCA_038325205.1 Bdellovibrionota bacterium | reverse complement strand
CGTCTGCCACTTTACTAATGTATTGCTACACTTTCTCGTTCGACTTGCATGTATTAGGCACGCCGCCAGCGTTCGTTCTGAGCCAGGATCAAACTCTTCAGTTAAATACTAAGATAGAAGCAAGCTTCTATCTTTTATACTATGTCGGCCAGGCTATTACGGCCTGGCCAGAATTGTTGTTGGCCCATAAAATTGGCGTCTTTGCTATTCAGTTTTCAAAGACCAGATATTTTTCTGGAAACCTCGATTATTAGTCCTGGTGGTCCGAAGGTGTCAACTCTTTTTGAGAGAGTTTTTTTCACTTTTTTCAAGTGGTTTGCTCCGGAGTCAGAGCCAAGTAATTTTCGGTTTGCAGAGAACATACAGACATTCCCTTGCGGGATGTCTGCGGAGTGGAGCTAATCTAGCTTCAGAATTTCAAAAGGCAAGGGATAATGATCCGAAATCTCACATTATTTTCAAAATTGACGGTCGGATTGAAAATCCGGGGCCGCGGTGTAAACTAAAAAGCAATGAATCCATATGTGATTGTAGGCGGCGGAATCTCCGGTTTATTGACGGCGCATTCGCTCAAAAAGAAAAACATTCCTTTCATCCTGCTCGAAAAAGCTGACTCTGTCGGCGGGCGAATAGAAGTGGGGCATCATCGTTTTTATGCTCCTTCTTCGCGCGAGTTTCTCTCGGAAGTTGTCGAGGGAATCGAGTGGACTGAAGTAAGTGACACTCCAAAGTTACGACGCAAAGGCGAATGGAGTGAAGTGGATCTCCAAGGTTTAGACGAAGAACAATTTTATTTACGACAGCCGTTTTTTCTCCCAAAACAGAATTTCTCGTCGGTAATTCGAAAATTGTCCGAAGAAGTTTCTGATCATATTCAGTTGCTAAAAGAAGTTACAGAAGTGAAGCCAGATACGAAAACCGTAGTGTGTCTGGACGGAAATTCTATTTCGTACGAGAAGTTGATCTGGTGCAATTCTTTGTCGCTACTCAACAATGTTTGGAAAGGCGATAAGCTTGTTCTGATGCGCTTGCTCAAAAAGGCGCAAGAACTTCCCGGCGGGATCAATCTGACGCTCGAATTAAGTCAGTCGATCTTTCCGAGCCGAAACTCGATCGTTTTTCCATTTCGCTTCAAAGACAAGAAGCTTCGAGCGTTAGGGGTGGAACGAGAGAATGAAGAGGGAAGTCAGCATGCGTTCACTTTGGAATGGCTACTTTTCTTGGATGAAGAAATCTCCGAAGATCGCGAAGAGGTCGCGAAATGCTTGCGAACGTTGCGTCGGGAGCTGGAAAAGGAGCTTCCGGAGCTCAAAGCGAGTGTAAAACAGGAGCGAATTGTCTTCCTAAGCCACATTGCTGGGGAAGCTCCAGCCGAAGGAGACTCCCTTGAGATCCTTCCCGATGTCTTTTACATCGGACCGCAGCTCTCCATCGCTCCCGAAGACGAGCCGCTAAGGAACCTAGACTTAACCCTAATTAACTGCAAACACTGGGAACAGAGCCTTCCCGCCTAGGTCCTAGGGCGAAGCCCCCTCCAAATAATTTGATATCGTCAGATATCCCGTGATACAACGGCAGCACGGTAAGGTGGGGGCGCCGTAACCGTCAAAGTTGGGTTGTTTTTTCATTTAGTTCTAATATCCAGTTTAACTCTCCCGCCTGAACCCCTCTCGGACTATGCTTATGGGGGATTTCATTAAAGAAGCCGCGCCAAATCTGTTCGATTACTTCGACTATCGTGAGTATTTGCACGACTATTATTCGTTTCACAAGAAGCGGAACTCTGCCTACAGCTACCGGCTGTTTGCTCGCAAAGCGAAGCTAGGTTCTCCGAACTATTTGAAACTAGTCGTCGACGGCAAGCGAAGGATTACCGATCGGACGCTGTACCAGTTCGCGCGAGGTCTAGGCCTCAGCCGCGACGAAGAAAAATATTTCCGAGAATTGGTCATGTATCAGGAGGTCTCTGACCCTGATAGCAAAGAGCTGCATTTGCGTTCTCTTTTGAAATACCAAGAGAAGCAAAGAACTCCCACTCCTCTTAGAGCGGATCGAATTAAGATTCTTCTCGACTGGCATCATGCGGTCATCCGCGAGCTAGCGGCTTGCAAAGATTTTAAAGAAGACCCGGTCTGGATCTCAAAGCGTCTTGGCGGCAAGATCTCGGAAGCGCAAGCGAAAGAAAGTTTAGAATTATTGATCCGCTTGCAAACGATCTTCAGAAACGCGGATGGCAAGCTTGAGCAAGTCGAGCCTTTGCTCACGAGTTCGGACGAAGTGCCCTCCCACGTGATTAGAAGTCTGCACCGCACCTATTTGCGAAAAGCAATCACTTCTATCTTCTCGGTCCCGATGGAAAAAAGAGAACTTTCGGGCCTTGTGGTCTCCATTCCCAATTCGCGCTTAAAAGAAGTCAAAGAAGAGATCAAAGAGTTTCGACGAAAGCTAAATCGAAAATATGGATTGGATCGAGATTCGGACGAAGTTTATTTCGTGGGCCTATATCTATTCCCCGTCACTCAAAAGGGAGATTCCCTATGATGAGAGACGGAGTTGAAATCGGGAACGCGAAGGCACATTGGATAGGCTTTTTGGGGCCCCTGAAGGGGCCCCTTTCAAGCTAATCGATACCGAGGCTGCGTCCGCTATTCGCGAACTACCCAAACCTTAGTGCTGGCGATAATCTCTTCGAAAATTCGAATCGGTACCGTGTACACGCCCAAAGCTTTGATGGGTTCGGTAAGAAGGATGTCTTTCTTATCGACTTCAAATCCTTCGGCACGAAACGCTTTTTCGATATCCTGAGTCGTCACCGAACCGAACAACTTATCCTGTTCGCCGACTTTCTTCGAAATCGAGCAAGAAACGCGTTCGAGCTTCCCTTTGAGAGTCTCGGCTTCTTTTTTGCGCTTGTTGCGCTTGGCTTCGTGCACACGGCGTTCGTGTTCGAACGTCTTCAAGTTATTCGAAGTCGCTGGGATCGCGATAGCGCGAGGGATCAAAAAGTTGCGCGCGTATCCAGCGGCCACGTTAACGATAGTACCTGCGGTACCAAGATTAGTTTGGTCTTCTCGTAAGATTACTTTCATTTATATCTCCTCCAATCGATTAGCACGTCGAGGTAACCAGGGATTCAACACCCCTAGTGCGACGGTAAATAAAACACAGGGAACGGAAGCCAAGGAGTACAACACCGTGCGACTCCTCGGTTGAACGTTTCGGTAAGACAAATATCGAGAGATGACGATCATCCCTTGAAAAAACATCAACGAACCGATCACGTACAAGACTCCAACCGACAGTCTCTGAGCTTTTGAGCTCACAAACGGCCCTGTTAGAATCATCGTAAAAACAAACGCCAGACTCATCCAAGTCGGGAACGAGAATTTCCGAAGTTTATTAGCGTTATAAGTATGCGCTTCGGGAAACCACCGCAGATGAGAAGCACAGCCAACGGAGACAAGCATCGCAAAGAGCATTACCGAGACGTACTGAAAAGGTCCCTGGTAAATGATTTCCTCACGAATAACGGTGAGCTCTTTGGGTATTCCCATGCTTTTATACATGTCGAAGGAGTAGCTGCCGAACTGGGCAACTTTCTGCCTTGCGTACTCACCAACACCGAGACCGTTCTGCTCCGCCTGGAAAATGATCGCAATTCCTAGGGCGCCCACAGCAACCGCCATGGTTCCCAAGATAAGTTTCGGAAGTGACAATCCATTCCAGGCCGTATCTGCGACAAAGAGAGAAAAAACGAAAAGAATGGCGGCAACGATGGGGTTGGTTTGAAACAACACCACCGCAAAAATAGCACCGGCAAGCGCAGTCACTTTTGGCCACGGATCGGTCATTCGAGCGTAACTTCCTAAAATGGCCAGCGGGCCAAAAATTACGCTGATGAAACCGCACGCGATCATCACGGTCTGCGCAAAGACGGCGAAGAAATCGAACTGCTGGCTCGTTTCCTTCTCGTTTCTGTCGTTTATTACTCTCATTCAGTCCTAACTAAAATTGAGCTGTCGTGTACGGAATAATTCCAATGTGACGAGCTCGCTTAATAGCAATCGTCAGCTCACGCTGGTGTCCGGCGCAGTTTCCAGAAATGCGTCGGGGAACAATCTTAAACCTCTCCGTCACCGCCGATGTGTAGACATACTTGTCTTTATAATCGATGGCTAAACCAGGTTCTGCACAGAAACGACAGCCGCGTCGCTTTTGGAAGGAGCGTTTTTCGCCTCCTGCTGCGCCGCCACGATCTCCGCCTCGGTCACCACCGCGATCTCCACCACGGTCGCCGCCTCGGTCTCCGCCTCTTTCTTTATCTTCGAATCGTTTCATGATTCCTCCTCAATAACATCCGCCAGAACTTTCGTTTCATTCACCGTTCGTCCTTGGCGATCTTTAAAAGATCGTGCCCAAAGGCTGCCGGTGAGGCGGAGTCTTTTTCCAATTTTTAGATCGGCTGCATTGTCTTCAGCCGACTTTCCTAAGACCTGAACTTCAAAATAACCAGTGGAAGCTTTGTCGAAGTAAGTTTGGGGAACCGCGAAAGTGAAGTCACAAACGGCCACTCCCGAAGGGGTGTATTTGAGAGCTCCTTTTCGACTTACCTTGCCATGAAGGTACACTCGGTTTCCCTGGCCTTCGACAGGCAAACTCACATCTGGCCCTTTTTCCTCAGTTCACGATTTTTCTTAAATTCTTCTTCAGAAGCTTGGATTTGCTTCTTAATTTTTTCATAATCGTAATCTGGGGCGACTTGAACCGTCATAAAACGAATGACGTCGTCCAAAATCTTAAAGTGACGTTCGATCTCTTCGACAACGCCTTTGGCGCCGGCGTAGTGAATGACGACGAAGCGGCCGTTTCTCTCGTTCTTAATTTCATAAGCGAGTTCAGAAACACCCCAATCATCACGGACGTTTAATTTGCCCTCGAACTTCGAAATGACGTTGTCGACCTTCGTGTGAATGGTCGAAGCATCAGTCTCGGAAATTCCGGGCTTCAAAATGTAGACGGTTTCGTAGCAATGAGAACTAGGAACAGACATAAGGCTCCTTTCGGTCTGGGCTCTAGCACGCGATCTCGCCATCTGTAATTGCAGCGAAGTATCGGACAAGAGTCCGGCCCTGTCCGGAGACAGAGCAAGGAAACCCTCCAACTACCAGGAATAAGGGGAGTTTACAAATTAATTCCAGGCTGGCCAGGTAGGTGTGCCTGGGGACCGGCGCACTCTAAGCCTTCATGAGAAAGGGTCTCGCGGAGTTTTAGCACGAGATAGTCCAAGGGGTCACCCTGAGGATGGCGCAGGTCCAGCTCAAGCCAGGCGACTCTGGTTCCAAAGAATTGGCGGATTCCTGCCCGATCCACGTCCCCGGCGTCGACCTTCAAGGCTAATTCTTTAAGTGAAAGCGAAGTTCCGACCCGAATGCGCTTCGAACGGACGTAATGAAAGAGAGCAGGAAAGACCCGGTATTGTCCACGAACGAAAAGGACGGACACTTCAAATTGTGCCATCACCGATTCCAGCTGCGAAAGCTCAGCCGCCAAAGCCTGGATCTTGTGGGCAAACCCCATTGGGGAGACAGTGAACTCAATCCCTCGAACCGGCTCAAACCGGTGCGACAGAGTGTTAAATGGGAAGGGGAAGAGATCTCTCCAGATCGAAGCTTCTCTTTTTAGCGGCAAGCAGGCCAATTGGCCTTTAGAGTGGTTGGTTACAAAGGTTGGAATTTCGTTTGCTTCTAGTTGGGATAATTCGGCAGGATTTAGCAAAGGATGAATGACCCCTTTTACCACTCGAAGCGCCGCCAAGATCGGGCCATCGTCGACCGTCTCGAAATATTGAAAATCGAGGTCGGACAAACCCAACGCATCAAAAAAAACTTGGCGGTCGGACAAAGTAAAAGGGGGCGTGAAATAGAGCGAGCCTAAGCTCATACGGTTACCTCGCTGCTAGCTTCTAAAAGGTTTTTCATCAAAGCATCCAGTTCCGGCCAAAAGGTATCGCCGAAAGAGAGTGGCTTCGTGGGAACAATCACTTTTCCAGAATGCCTCGGGAAATTGGAATAAGGTTGTGACGACTTTGCATTCTGCGCGACTACGGGCCACTCGTAGCAATTCATTCCTTCGTCGTATTGAGGGGAGCCGGAAGGAAATACTACGGTTCCGCCGGCTTTCAAATGTTCTTCCATCCGACTGAAATCTTCGCGTTGAAGATATTTTCCGCAGATGACAACGAGAGGCACCGACGAGGCGCTTGGAAACTTTTCAAAGCCCCCAAAACGAAGAAGAGGAATCTGCGATTTCTTCGCTTCGCTTTCTAAGTAGCTGTGAAACCGATAAGTCGTGATGGCCGATCGGTTTACAAAGCCGCCGGGGAAAAAGGGAAAGACGCGAGAGTTGGTCTCCGCAAGTAAAGTAGAGTCGAAAGCAACCGCCCAAGAGGCTGGTTTAGGTGCTTCGTCCCTTAAAAAACTAAAGTGAAGGATCTCACTTAGCTCCTGAGCCACTTCAGTTGCCCTCAACGATTGTTCCATGGAAATGAAATAGTCGCGCTGAAAGGATTTATAGTCATAGGCCACAAGCCAAGGTCGTCTGTCGGCGAGTAAACGTATGCTTTGCGCTGAAGAGGCCGCTTCAAAATTTCGGAAGCTCGTACCAAAAATAGCGTTAAAATTTTCGATCGTCTGGTAGCGACGCTGCAGAGAAGGCGCATAAGCTTTGCTCTGCATAGCGTTGAGACTTCCCAAATAAAGTTCCATATCGATGACAATCTTTGAGACAGGCCCTTCCGGGACTCGGTAGAGCGAACTAATCGTCATGACCTCACGAGCAAAATCCATGAACCCGTTTCGAAAGTCGTCTTCTTCCAAAGCCGGGATCTGAACTAGTTCTAAACTTTCTAAAGCAGGATCTAACGCGGAGAGAAAAACTAAATTGGAATTTTCCAAAGTTTGGGTCCAAGACGGAAAGGCATCTTGAGCCGAGGGAAACCCCAAACGAAGTTCAACCGTAAGAGAGCGCTCTTGAGCTAAACGCAGAAACCTTTCTAGTCGCAGTCTCGATGAAGTGGAAAAGTCTCGGACGTTTTTCAAAGATTCGTGAGCTCCCCAACGGA
>JBBQIT010000219.1:0-7156 GCA_038325205.1 Bdellovibrionota bacterium | reverse complement strand
GGATAATGATGCGCAGCGACAAGGCGATCGAAGTTCCTCGCCTTTTAGCGCTCAAACGAGATCTTTCCGAAGGCACTACGCTCAGTCTTCTTGACGTTGTCGTAAGGCTCAAGGGGAGCCACGACGTTTCGGACGGAGTGTTGACCGACCAGGACTTAGGATCTTTGCGGGGCGCCACGCTCAAGATGGGGGTGTCTAAGGGCGAGTGGTTAACCTGGGAGAAGATTGATACGGCGAACGTTAGTTTAAGTGGGAAGATTCCTTCGGGGAAAAGAGCCTATTTGGTAACCCTGCCGACTCTTTTGCGGGCGCGCCGAGGGGATCGCGCGGACATCCTCTTTACGCCTCGCGATGTAAAAGAATCGCCTTTGGTTCTTGTGGAAGGGGCATCCATTTTGGAGATAGGGAGAACTTCGGAGGGAACTGAAATTGTCATGGCGCTCTCTCAAGCGGAGATAGAGACGGTGGAAAAGGCGAGGCAAACGGGTAAACTGAATCTAGCCCTTAGAAATCCTTCAGACGAATCCAAATCCATGCGAAAGGCTCGACCGAAGAAATATCGTAAAGCGATAAGGCCGGGCGTGGAAGTGTGGGCGGAATGATAACTACCTTGGTGTTCAATGAAATCTGAGATTCGACGCAAAAAGATCGCTTCGTTGGTGTTAGGGATCTATTTTTCTCAAATCACCTTTGCGGCTCAGCATCCCGCTTCCAATTTGAAGAGCACTCGTCTTGGGATTCTTCCCATGGGAGAGATGAGCGAATCAGCAGGAAGAGCTTATGCGTTGGCCGCGAAAAGAATCCAGCGCTGGCTCGAAAACCTCGATGCGGTTCACGCTTTCGCCGAACCCTTGGCTTCCCATGGAAATAGAGATCCCTTGTTTCGTGAAGCCTCCGAGAAAAGGCTCTCCGTCTTGTCTTCGCGATTGTGGGCAGCTTCGGAAAATTCGGAGGGTTTTGCCGATATTGGTTTGGAGTTCCGTAAGCTCAGATCAAAGCTTTCGCTAGCGGATTTTGGACCTGTGATTCAAAAATCGCTGTTAGCCGAAGCCTCCTTCGCTTGGGCGAAGGGGGACAAATCCCGAAGTGCTGAACTCGTAAAGAAGGCAGTGCTCATCAATCCTAAGGGACGAGCGGATTTGTCTGGATTTGAGACTTTTGAGAGTAAGGATGATGCCGACGGGGAGTCCTCAGTCGAAATCAGTCACCACGCTTTCGAAGCAAGTATTTCAGCAGCGGAAAGCCAAATAAGACGGGCTTGTGTGATTCAAGTGAGTGTGGCCGAACGGTCGGCTTCCATTTTCGCAAATGGAGTGGCATTGGGTGCTGGACGAGTCTTTCGACTGCCCCTGGGAGGACGATATCATCTGCGGGCGGAATCGGAGGGCGCTCGATCCGAAAACATCCTGGTGGAATGCTCCCGGCCTGCCATCAAAGCCGCCTCGTTGGTTCTTAAAAAGGAAACAAAACGTGAGAGGTCATTAGCTCAGCTAAGCCGAAGCCATTCGGTGGAAAGTTTATTTTTGGTTGAACCCGACGGCGACAATTTTCGACTGTTTCTTTATACGCCGGGAGTTTCGGTGGATGAAATTAAGCTAAATAGTCCATGGCGGGTCGCTGAGTTACTAAATAGTCCGAACTCAGATTCCGTTCCGATCGCTACCGATGCCTTTTTAGATCTGTTGGGACAACATCAAAGCTCGCGCCTAAGTTATCTGGAGACTCCAAGCCCGGATAGAGTGGCATTGCAGCAAAAAATGAGTCTGGAAGCTCCTTCCGATTCACGATGGTATAATAATTGGAAGTTTTGGGCGATTACCGGCGGAGTGGTCGGGGCTGCCGTAATCACTTATCTAGCAACCAGACCCACCACGGTGAAAAGCACCCAAACGGGTATCGCCGTGACGATTCACTAAGAGGCTACTTAAGAATATATGCGGACTCCCTCCCAGGACGGACGGTTTCTCTACAATCTGATTCACTCCCTTACCGATCGCCAACTCTTCTTTGGCTTCTGGGCTTTCGTTGCAGGGCTTTTTTCCTGGCTTATTTATTCGGGTTTCAAGAAATCTCAGCGGCGAAACTTCCGAGAGGAAGGGCGTGGGCCGCACATCCGAGTAGACGCACGGCAACTGAAAGACGGAACGAGTTCGTCTTCGCTTACTAATAAAAAGTAAAAAATTAACTGAATTCGCTTTTAAGGAATGCGGGGGAAAGGTTAGCGACTAGTAGTCGCCTTCTTCTTCTTCGGTATCGACGTTGACGTCCGTAACGTCATCTTCGTCATCGAGGTCTTCAACGCTTTCGAAGGCTTCTTCCGAACCTGCGACAACGATGTCTTCACTCTCCATAAGAGCTTCTTCGGTATTATCCTTTTTGCTGCGCTTAGGAATGGCAGCCGGCGCATTTAATTTCTGCGGATCGAGTTTCGCTCGGCACTTCGGACAGGTCAGATCGTCTTTGTTGAAGTCGTAAAACTTCGTTGAGCAATCGGGACACGAACGCTTAGTTCCTAACGATACGGGCGCAGACTTTTGAGTGGCTTTTCCCATATGTTCCTTCGCAGTGTTCCCTTCTTTGACTTGCCGTGATTTGAGACGATTCCCAAAGACCGGAAACTATTAGCGTCATTGGTTTTTACCGTCAAGGTGCAAATTGACAGCAATATCGTCACAGAATCAATCGGCTATTCATGAAAGGAAGTTAAGTCGATAAAGCGCCGGTAACGCTCTTCGCGTTGGTCGGTCTTTAGGCCGACGAGTTCTTTAAATCCAAAGTCTTGAACCGTGAACGAAGCCATTACGCTTCCGTAAACCACAGCTTTTCGAAGCGTTTTGGTCGATAACGAAAATTGAGCTTGTGAGGCCAGATATCCCATAAAACCGCCTGCAAAAGTGTCGCCGGCACCTGTAGGATCCTTCACTTCTGCCAACGGAAGGGCAGGACAGCTGAAAGCTTCCCCATGATGGAACAGAGCCGCACCGTACTCACCACGCTTTACTACGACGATTTGCGGTCCCCATTTGCGAACTTGGTCGGCCGCTTGGACGATGTTGTAAGTCTTAGTAAGTTGACGGATTTCGCCCTCATTGATGATAAGCGCATTACATTTTGAAATGGCCTCAATGAGCTCGTCTCGCTGTCCTTCAATCCAAAAATTCATCGTATCGATCGCCACAAACTTAGGTGCCTTCATCTGCGATAAAACGGCGCTCTGCAGCTTCGGCATCAAATTGCCCAAGAAAACAAAAGGGGTATCGCGATAAGAATCGGGAACTTTCGCTTCGAATTTCTCCAGCACATTCAGCTGAGTAGCTAAGGTCTTCGCTTCATTGAGGTCGTAACCGTACGATCCTGACCAATGGAACGTTTTGCCGTCCTTCATCGTAAGCACGCCCGAAGTGTCGATGTTTTTGCTCTTTAATAACTCGATATGTTCTTGGGGGTAGTCATTGCCGACGACACTCACGCACCGGACTGGGACAAAATGACTCGCAGACAACGCAAAATAGTTGGCGGAACCTCCCAAGATTTTGGGGACTTTGCCAAAGGGAGTCTCGATGGTGTCGAAAGCCATCGTTCCTACAACTACGATTGAAGACATGCCGTTCCTCTCGGGTGAATACGGACGGAGACAGGACTAATTTTTGTCCCGTATGAATTAGTTTACAGGAGTCGTTCCAGTAATCTAGACATCCGTAAAAAAAAAAAATGGTCAAATCGAAATGAACTCTGTTTCGGTTCCAAGTCAAGACTTAGCGCTTAAAATCCGACGGATTTTAAGCGCTAAGTCTTGTCCGGCGCAGCCGAAGGCGAAGAGGGACCTACCTACCGTCAGATCACAAAAAAAGAGGCCGGGCAGCAGCGCCGCCCGGCCTCGTCGTTAGAACTTGTGAGAGCCTCTTTATTCCGGCATCGCGAAAGAGAAGAAACGGACGCGCCCCTTCTGCTTCACTTGAACGTTAATTAGCCCTTTTGCCGATCCAATCACTTTTTTGTATTCAGCAACCGAGGTCATTTGCTTACGGTTAATGCTAAGAATGACGTCGCCTTGGCTTAGTTCTAGCTGTTCTCCGACGGAACCTGGCTGAACCATCTGGATTACAACGCCGTCTTTGGCTTTGCTTTCACCAACGATAATTCCCAATTTATCGGGAGTCTCGTCTTCTTGCGAGAGCTTAGTCGGATTCTTATCTGCTGTCGGAACCTCTCCTATCTTTACCGTCACGTTACGGGTCTTTTTATCGGAGTAGGAGACCACTTTCATCCGAACCTTTTGGCCCGGTTTAAAGTTACTGATTATTCGTTGCAGCAGACTCACTTCGGTTACTTTCTTGTCTTCCACTTCAATGACCACGTCACCGGCTTTAAGCCCTGCGGTGGCTGCGGGACTGCCTTCAATAACTTCGTGGACACCAACGCCGTCTTTGACTCCCAAATCTTTAGCTAACGCGGGGTCAAGAGGTTGGATGTAGACGCCGAGCCATCCGCGAACGATCTTTCCATCCGTTTTCAGCTTATTAACGACGTCTTTCGCCATGTTCGAGGGAATCGCAAATCCGATTCCCATATAACCGCCGCTACGGGTGTAGATCGCGGTATTCACGCCCATGACCTTTCCGTCTAGCGTACAAAGCGGGCCTCCGGAATTTCCGGGGTTAATGGCAGCGTCGGTCTGAATGAGCTCACCGACATATTCGGCGCCGGCCAGCACGTTTGAACTACGGCCTTTGGCGCTGACGATTCCGACGGTGACCGTCTGACGTAAATCAAAAGGACTTCCAATGGCGATCGCCCAGTCTCCTGTTTCCACTTGATCCGAGTCAGCCCATTCGGCAACCGGAAGGTCCTTGGAAGATTCAATCTTAAGGACAGCTAGATCTGTCTTAGGGTCAGTTCCAATAAGCTTCGCTTTGAGATCCCCTTTGTCATTGGACAACGAGACCATTATTTCCGACGCATCTTCGATGACGTGATTATTCGTAACGATATAACCTTTTTTATCGATGATGATCCCTGAACCTAAACTGGTTTGTGGCTGCTGTTGCTCGGGGGTCCCTGGATGGCCGAACCTTTCGAAGAAATCGAAGAAAGGATCTCGAGGTCCTCCTCCTCCTCCATCATCCTCTTCACCTTGAGGAGGCATTCCGCGTCGTCCGCGGCCCGGCATTTGTGGGCGCATCGGTTTTTTTACGCCTTTGGTAGACTTAATATTCACCACCGCGGGTCCAATCACTTTAGCGACGTAGCGGAAACCTTCCGAAGTTTGCTTTAGCTGCGAAATTCCAGCATCAGGAGCCGGTTTGACCTCTGCTGAAGCGGGATTATCCAAAAGTGCGGTTTGATTTACTCGACGGGCCGCGAAATATTGGGCACCGGCAAAGATCGCAACGCTAAATACCGCCGCCGCAACGATGGCTACGAGATAAGCGAGGGGGCGTTTCAAACTACTTCGGTGGGGTTTATCATTCGGGCCGGGTACTTCTGGAAAATCAGACATCTTATCCTCCTAATTCAAAACTGCCTCACACAGCGACCGCTTGTGTGGGTGGGTTTCGTCGCTTCTTAAATACCAACTCACCTTTTTCATCGACTGAGACGTCTATGGCGTCGCCAGATTTGAACTCACCTTCGAGCAATTTGGTGGCAAGTGGATTCAAGATAACTTCCGAAATTAATCTTTTCAGCGGGCGTGCCCCGTAGACCGGATCGTAACCGCGCTTAGCTAATACTTCCTTAGCTTTAAGGTCCACAACCATACTGAGGTTCTTTGTCTCAAGCAACCTCTTTAGGGAGCCCAACTGGACGTCAACGATGGCGGTAAGATCCTTTTGCGAGAGCGGATTGAACAGGATGATGTCATCCAGCCGATTGAGTAATTCTGGTCTGAAATGATTTCTCACTTCGGCCATCACCCGGTTCTTTACTTTCTCGTCAGTGGCTCCCTGGCCTTCTTGAATATGCTGAGTGCCAAGATTCGACGTGAGAATAATGATGGTGTTTTTAAAGTTTACTTGAACTCCCTGGCCCGACGTCAGAATGCCGTCATCTAAGATCTGGAGCAAAATATTGAAAACATCTTGATGCGCCTTTTCTACTTCATCGAAAAGGATCACAGAGTAGGGGCGACGTCGCACGGCCTCGGTTAAGACTCCGCCTTCTTCGTAGCCCACGTATCCGGGGGGGGCTCCGACGAGCCGAGACACGGAATGTTTTTCCATGAACTCGCTCATATCGATACGAATCATGTTGCTGTCGTCGTCAAACAGAAATTCCGCAAGAGTCTTGGCGGTCTCTGTTTTACCCACTCCCGTGGGTCCTAAGAATAAAAAACTTCCGATAGGCTTTTTGGGGTCGCTTAGCCCAGCTTGGCTCCGACGAACCGAATTGCAGACCGCTTTAATAGCAGTGTCTTGTCCGATGACCCGTTTGCGCATCTCTTCTTCCATACGCAAAAGCTTTTGCCGATCGGTCTCTAGCATCTTAGAGACCGGGATACCTGTCCACTTAGCGACAACTTCGGCGATGTCTTCTTCGTCGACTTCTTCTTTCAGCATGCGCTTTTCGCCGCTAACGGCGCTTAAACTTTTATTGGCGAGATCGAGCCGCTTCTGCAACTCATTGAGCTTTCCATATTTCAGCTCGGCGGCCTTTTCGAGGTTTCCCTCACGTTCCGCGCGCTCAATTGCGATCTTCATTTGTTCCA
Source organism: Bdellovibrionota bacterium (assembly GCA_038325205.1). Taxonomy (GTDB): domain Bacteria; phylum Bdellovibrionota; class FAC87; order UBA2466; family UBA2466; genus JBBQIT01. Next base: position 450 of record JBBQIT010000219.1, on the reverse strand, counting down.
TCTGTTCTTTGACCAAGGTGACAGAACCGATCTGTCCCTTTTCCCGTTTCCATTGGTCCTTCATTACAGACGATTTAGACCCGAGTTCTGTGATCTGTTTTTCCAGAGCGGTGCGTCTTTCCACACTGGCCGGGTCTACTTCTTTCTTCAACGCTTGGGCTTCTACGCGTAATTGAATGAGTTTTCGCTCTATTTCGTCAATTTCGGTGGGAAGACTGTCGATTTCGATGCGAAGCTTTGAAGACGCTTCATCCATTAGATCGATGGCCTTGTCCGGTAAGAATCTATTATTAATGTAGCGATGGCTTAGCTTTGCGGCCGCGATTAAAGCGGAATCCAAAATCTTAATGCCGTGGTGAAGTTCGTACTTCTCTTTGAGGCCTCTGAGAATCGCAATAGTATCTTCTACCGAAGGCTCGCCTACGTAGACCTGTTGGAAGCGTCTTTCTA
>JBBQIT010000218.1:0-7192 GCA_038325205.1 Bdellovibrionota bacterium | reverse complement strand
GGGGATGAACTTCTACGGTTTACGGTTCGTTTCGTCATCACTTCACATTAAAGGTCAAATTCGTTTTCTCGCCACCGCGGATAATTCCCAGCACAACATCCGGGGAGTTCCTCAAGCGTTGGAAAGCTTCCAATCCTTTTCCCGCGTTGTCCAACACGATGTCATTCACATTGGTGAGAATGTCACCTTGATGGATTCCCAACTGGGCGAAAGGAGATCCAGGATCTACCGACTGAACTAAGAACCCCATAAATTTGCCAGTTCCAGGTTCCAAGTAAGGAACCGCGCGCGCCGTCTGTAAGACATCGGGCAGATTATGGAGTTTGTCTTCCAAAAAAGTCTTTTTAACGGCAAAAGTCTTCTCGTTGATGGGGGTAATGCCATCGGTACCAGAGAGGGCAGCGCCTACTCCTAAAGTGCCGCCTTCTTCGGGAATCTCGGCGAACTCGAACTCACCCGAAGATCGGACCTGAAAGCAGAACTTTTTTCGGTCCACTTTCTTCGCAACGAACTTTCCATCAAAGAAAGCTTCATCTTTTTTAACCGCGATTTTCGTGGCGTTTCCTTCTTCTTGAAGCAGAGCTACTGAAAGGGCCTCGTCATTCATCACGATGGTTCCTAAGAGCTGAACTCGCTGGGTGGTTGGCTTTGCCTGGCTTAAGCAGTCCAGCAGACCCTGGTCAAAGGGCGGCGGAACCTTACCTTCCACGTTAAACATGTTGCGTCGCATCACTGAGTCATACTCGACAGCGGCCGTCGGAGTCATCCGTTGAGGTGATATAGGCGCCACTCTTCGAGGGGGGGCCGTATAGGTTGGCCTCACAAAAAGGCCGATTAACCGATCCGTCGTCTCGGCGAGAAGGAAGACGGCCAGGACGATGATTCCCCAACGGATCCAGTTCGATTTCTCCGAAATCTTTTTGAGTTCGATTTTTTTGAGATCGAACTCAAAACGAGTAGGAGTTTTTCCGGAGACCCTATCCTTAAATGACGCTGTGAGTCGTTGCCAGGGACGGCGTTTCAAAAGGCTGTTGCCTTTGGACTTAGCTCCGTCGAGCCAGGCCTTTAAGCGATCGGGGATTCCTTTGGATTCGCCGTCTGGGTTACCATCTGGGTCTTTTGGCACACGTCACCTGAGTTAATCAGTTACTACTCTGCAATGTGCGGGCCACCTCGACCCCAGCCTGATATTCATTTAAAACCGAACTTAACGCACCTTATCATAGACCCGATGTCAAAGTGGAGACTGATTTCGGAGGTTTTATGTGACAAATTGGCAATGACGTAAAGGGTACCCAAAGGTAGAAGGAAGCGGTGACGGATATCTCGGGCAGCCATGAAACCGAACTTTTTGAAAGTGCCTGCAGGCATTTCGATGAAGGCAATTATTTCGAAGCCCATGAGGTCTGGGAAGACCTATGGAATGAAGCCTCAGGAGCGCGTCATGCTTACCTTCAATGTTTAATCCAGGTTGCCGTGGCTTTGCACCATGCGAGCCGTGAAAATTGGGCGGGAACCCGAAAGTTGCTGGCTTCTTCGTTGGGTTACCTAGAAAAAGGGCGGGACGGCGGGACGGAAGTTGATCTGGTCGCGCTTAAAGACCACATCCTCGATTTTGAGATAGGATTGCAGAAAAAGCTCCAAGCCCCGAATTCAGAAGAAGAGCTTCCGTTTTTTCCTATTCCTCGCCGATAAGAGTCAAAGAGGCTTAAGATATCTGAATGGGTCATTCTCACTCACATCACGATCATGAAGGACACAATCATGGACACAGCCATGCCCACACGAAGCAGCTTTGGTGGCTTTCGGTCCTCACAGCGGGCTACATGGTCGCCGAGATTGTGGGCGGACTAGCCAGCGGCTCGTTAGCGCTGTTGGCCGACGCTGGCCATATGGCGATCGACGTGGCTTCGATAGTGCTTAGTATCTTTGCGGTTTGGGTCGCCAAAAGGCCCGCCAACACCGCAAAAACTTATGGTTATTATCGCGCGGAGATTCTAGCGGCGCTGGTGAACGGTGCTCTTCTCTTTGGCGTGGCGCTTTGGATCTTTTACGAAGCCTGGCATCGAGTTTCAAATCCAGAACCTATCAAAGTCGGCATGATGGCCGTGGTTTCGTTTGGTGGAGTTTTGGTCAACATCGTGGGGCTGGTCCTCATTCACAAAAGCGCCAAAGATAATTTGAATCTTAGAGGGGTTTGGTTGCACGTAGCGACCGACGCTTTGGGTTCAGTGGCCTCGCTGATGGCCGCGGGATTTATTTATGCTTTTGGATGGACGTTGGCGGACCCTATTTTATCGGCTGTGTTGGGAGTTGTGATTTTAGCGGGCGCGTACCATCTGCTCTACGATTGCGTGAACGTGCTTTTGGAAGGCGTTCCTAAAGGGGTCAACGTCGAAAATATTCGTACGCGATTAGAAGCTTACCCTTCAGTAAAAAAAGTTCATGACCTTCATGTTTGGGCGGTAGCTTCTGGAGTTCACTCACTAAGCGCTCACGTTCTTATCGACGATAAATCAGACTATTCCAAAGTGCTCGAAGGCCTTATTGGTCTTTTAAAAACCGACTTCCACATTGAACATGTAACCCTTCAACTCGAGCCGCCGAAATTTCACCATTCCAAAGAGATCCAGCTACACGCCTAGCAGATCGAGACTAAACCAAAAAAAAGAAAGGCTTAGATCTAGGTAATAAAGCTAGCGCTAGCGCTGACGCTAAAGAAAAAGGCGCCTTCGAACTTAGCGTTCGCGTTAGCTTTATTACCTATGTCTATGGTTTTGGTTTTGGGGGCACAAAGGTAGCTTCGTCGTTTCACTCCTCGCAATGACGAAGAGGGACTTTTCACCCTCTTAACGATCAGTGTCAAATCAATCACGGCCTAACGCGTTCTGTCGTCGAAATAGGTTTGATTTGCGGGGGTTCTGGGATGATCATTTGTTCGATTAGGGAAGGGGAAAAAATGAAAAAAATAGTAATCCTGTGGGGAGCTCTGCTGATTTCTTGTAGCAGCTTCGCTGTCGTAAAACCAGATGTGCATTGGATGGAATTAGACGGTCGCTTGAATTTTAGCGACGGACATATTCCCACACCAGCTTGTGTCGTGGACCAAGCGATAATGTGTCACTTCACTTATCTTGGAGTGGAGTACAAAGGCGACGACGTAGTAAAAGCTTATCTTTCGGAAGATCCAGGTCTCGGTCCTTCTTTGTCGCCTTCGAAGATCGATTTCACTCCGGATCAATTGGGCCGTTTGCAATTCATCCGCGACTCGCAAAACCGAGTTTGGGTGAAACAGTTTGAAGTCAGCGGCAAGCAAGTCGTTTGGCTTTTAAACCACACTTGTCTTACGGGCGCCCTTGGAGTGCCCATCAAATCCATCATCAATAAGACAGAAACCTATACTTTCGATACTGAAGGTCTCGGTGAAACCGTTCTTTCGACGGCCAGCGTCTGTGGAAATTTTCAAGGCCTGTACAAGGACGACAAACCCTTCACGGGATCATTCAGCTTTGTCCAACAAAAGTACACCAACGTTGACCCCATAGTGGAATAACCAGCGGATTAAGGAATAAACATGAATTCAATTTTACTAAAATTGCTTGCGGTCGTAAGTCTTTTTAGCTCGGGTTTACTTATTGCCGCAGATGCCCCGCCCCCGTATCTCAGTGCCCTCCACGGAACTCTGGTGACGGGGATTGTGGATCGCGCCGGGTTCGAGTTTCAGCCAGGGCAGTTAGAAAACTGCGTCCGCAAGGAAGGTGCTACCATCGTAAAGTACAACTGTGACGTCAAAAATACCTCCGCAGCGGTCATTGATGCGGCGAAGGGGCGACAGGATTTTGTGTTCGCCACGATGACTTTGATTATTGCTAGAGTCGACGGAAAGGTGGGGTATTACTACACGCTTTACGGGAATTTCGAGGGTAAGGAGCCCTATGCCATCCATACCTCGACGGCTCTCTCTCTCAGTTACTCAGAGGCCCCAACCAAAGTGAACGGAAAGCTCGTTTTGACGGATCTGGACGTTTCCGGGGCTATTCAGGCCGCTCCTTAGAGGGAAAAGTTCCGCCGGATACGAGAGATGGACAAAGCGGCCGCACTACGCTAGAAACTTCAAGATTGTGCGGGCCGCTAGCTCAGTTGGTAGAGCAGCTGACTCTTAATCAGCGGGTCGTGAGTTCAAGTCTCACGCGGCCCAATTTTTTAAAGGTCGACCTTAGGGTCGGCCTTTTCTATTTTTGCGCCACTTCAAAATTTTCATACTTCATTGAATAATCGTTAATTCGTGGGACAGCAGATGGCCCAGGCCTTGGCGCGTCGGTGCGTAGAAGTGGGTTGGTTAGGAACGGTAAAGTCAAAGCCATGGCAGTCGGCAATCCACGCCTGGGGTTCCATTCCCAGATTGGCAGGCGGCGGGGCCACTTCCTCCACTCGTACGGGAGGACCAACTTGGCTTATCCGATTGTACGTATAGGGACCGCTGGTATGCAGAAATCCGATTCGGGGATTGGATGCCAGCATGTAATCGGGGCATTCTCCTCCGCCAGAGTGAAGATACTCGGCGGCCCCGCATTGGGCTATCGCATACCATCCCACTCCGGCGGTGTCGAAGCCAGGATTGGAAGGATGATCCGCCGCAGTCGGAGCACCTGCATAGCCACTGCCGATAGTATCGTCGATAACTAGCCTACAACAGCGCGGTCGACCTTCCGGGCTTTCCCCAATTCTAATGTTGTTAGGAGCGGTGGGACAAGTGGGGGAAGGATCAAAATATTGCCTACAAAACTCCGACGCGCCTCGAAAAACATCTGTCGCGTTGGAAGAAGTCGCATAGGGCTGGTTGGTTAGCGGATCATTTCCCGTCCGAGTGGCGCTAAAAATAACTTCGTTGCCGGTGCAAGTGGCAGCCATAGTCCAACCTGCCGCAGGACCCGAAAAAATATCGGTGCCGTTGGATCTTTTAATCGGAACTGAGGAAAAGCTTGCGCAGGAAATAGGAAGGGTGGTGGAAGGGAGGACTCCTAGCGACGCTCGGCAGTCAAATTGTTGGAGTAGACTCATCTTAATGGACTCAAGGTCCATTGAATTCCCGACATGGGCGGCGCCTCCAACTCCTGTCTTTAAGAGCTTACTAAACATTACCGAGACGATGGATAAAACAGCCACAGCCACCAAAACAGTAATCAAGCTCATTCCCCTCGATAGCTTCGAAATATTCATGAGGGCTACTCCCGTAAAAGATCAGAGATTTTTTCGAAAACCGAATTCGATTGTTGTTGGGTATTATAACACCGTTAAGTTCGCTGTAGTGGCTTCCGATAAGGCAGTGAGGTATGTCTTATGAAGTATTCCCTAGTTTTGTTGCTTAGCCTTATTTCTACGGTGGTAAACGCTAACCCCAACGCCGTCAGCTGTGCGGCCTACTGCGTTTATGGAAAAGAATCCGCGGTTATCGTAAGAGCAACGAAGACGATAGATGGCGAACCTTCTCAAGCTTCGGAACCTCCTATCTACAAGTTTATTACCGCCGATGGCGCGACTTACGGGAAAACTCTGCAAATGCTCTACACCAAGTGTGAAAAGCTCAATGGCCAACTTCGCTTAGAAGATAATGCCGCCGAAGGCGGCCAGATGATCGTAAACATGAAGAGCGCTTGCCGGGAGAATCCGAAGTAGTCGAATCTTCCCGACAAGCCTCGATCATTACTTCACAACATCCAAGCTTCCCCAGGACCCGTCTTTTTCTGCGACATTACATTTGTCGCTAAATACTGAAGGCGTCGAGCCGCTCGCGGTGAACTGACAGAGCTCTTGAAGGTTGGGAGCGTCTGTTACTACAACCACTTGTCCCACGACCACTTCGGTCTCGCTGTCATTGCGAAGCAATTGCACGCTTCCATCGGAAGCCTTGCGAACGTTCACCGAAAAGGCCATCGATTGGTCGCCTAAGGCCGTCCCATCATTCGCGCAAGCGGCGTGATGAAACTCAACTGCTTCGATGGCTTGTCCGGCAGACGTTCGCTTAGTCCATTGGACACAGCTGAGACTGGGATCGATAACGGACTGAGATTGGATGTTGGAAGCCATGTCGGGGGAGATAGTGACTAAGGCGACCAGGGTGACGGATTGATCGGATCTGAGATCGGATTGGCTAACCGAATTTTTCTTCGAGCATCCAATGCAGAAGACAGACGCGGCGAGCACAACTAGAGCGTAGTTTGATAACGTTCGTTTCATAATTTTCCTCCACTGCCCGGGCGACTCTCTCTCTCGATGGAGGAAGACTAAAGCAAATCCTCTGCCAACTGAGTTTAGCTTGCACAATTTCGTCACTGTGACGAAACAGGGAAAAAAAAGAGCGCTCTGTGTCACTTAAAGCGGAGACCGCCAGCCAAAATCGTCATGTTATAATGCCACTCTATGCCCTCCCCATTTGCTCGCCTTCGACACTTGGCACAACCTTTTATTTTTGTACTTTTCGTCGCAGGAGGATTTGCTCTTGTCTGGTGGCGATGCAAATTTGGATTCGACGGGTTCGACGAACCTTTCATGATTCTCCCGGGATTTAAATTATATGCTCTGGGGGACAAACCTTTTCTGAATGAAATCCTAAGTGGCCCGCGACAACATGATCTCCTTAACTATTACTTGGTGCGGCCATGGTTACCGTATTCCCTCTTAGCGATCCGGCATGCTGCTGTCGTCGTCTACGCTGCCTTATTACTTCTTTTCACTTTGGTTTGCTTTGGTTCTCAGCTGGGCTCGTTGGGATTGATGGCAGGCCTCGTCTATTTCGGAAGTCTGACTTTCGATTTCTTTCTCATGCCGACATGGTCCTACAATTGGTGGTGTCGAGATGCCTTTCTGCTGCATCACACCCTTTTGTTTTTGGCCTTCAAATCATCGAAAGTGTTACTACGAAAAATTGGTTCGCTACTTGCCGGCGCGGTGATGGCCATCGCTGTCCTTGCCTATAATCCGGTCGGCGTAGCAGTAGCGGGAGCCCTTTTAATCACCTGGTTAATTCGTCGAAAGTCTGCCGCTTCTCCACTGAGAAAAATGGCGATTCCCTACCTCGTAGGATTGGGAGCTTTGCTCTTTCTGGACGTCGCTTTTATTATTGGCTCCCACCTTTTCACCGCTTGGGTGATAGCGCTAAGAACGGTCACAGCAGAACGTTATGACGGCGCTC
>JBBQIT010000217.1:0-7240 GCA_038325205.1 Bdellovibrionota bacterium | reverse complement strand
TTGGCTTGCGGGAACTCGTTATCCAAGTTTGTGGGTCGCGATTCGAACCGGATTCGAAAATAGATCTTTCAAACAAGTCCTATCCCTCGCTGTTGCGCCGGTGTCGCTACTGGGAATCTCTCCTCCAGGGCTCGCGGTTTTCTCTAGTCTTCCCAATTTCCCATTATTTCACTTAGTCACTCCTCCCAAAAACCATTTAAGCGGCCCCGGACTTTGGGCGCTTCATGTCGTCACTTGGAGTGCAGCGCTTTACCTTCTTGTCGCTCTTTATAAGACCTACGCGCCGAAACTCCTCTCTCGTTCCCAACTCGTTTTCCGTCGTTGAAAAGCGGAGAAATCGTCTGCGCGAGAACTCGCGCATAAATTCTATTTAAATTAGGGTCTGGGTGATTATCGAGAGGGAGACGCGATCCTACCAGATTCATTTCTTTCGAAACGCGGTCCTTCTCAAACCGTACATCAACGTACGTAAGGGGTAAATGAGCTAGTGCGTTTTTCATCTTCGGCGGCAGTTCGCCACCTTCAAAGTAGGCAACGACAAGCCTGGTTCTGGGCGAAATACTTTTTGAGATCAAATTCAATAGCGCGGTGTTCCTCTCTGCCTCACACCTTTGAGAAATAGGAAGAAGAAAACCATCTCCTAACAAACTTACCACTCTTGATCGGGTCGTCCATGTCACGAAGGCATCTTTGACGTGGCTCCAGGTGTTTTGGTGGGCGGCAATATCTAGTTCAGGAGTCGGCACCGGAACTCCCTTTAGCTGCAACTCTCCGCGATTCAGTTCAAAATAGGGCTTTAGACTTCCAAAAAAACGATCCGTACACCCTCTCCATAGATCGTCCTGAATGATACCAACCACAAGAATATCTGGTTCGTAAGCGGGAGCGATTCTTGTCGCCACCAGAGCCATCTGATCGATGCCGTATCCGGGACTCGCCATATTCAGTACTTCGACATTGTCTCCCAAATCTTTTTGCAGGAAATGAGTGATGATCTCTTCATCATCCAACATGCCATAGTTCAAAATAGAATCACCAGTGACAATGATTCGCGTCTTAGTCTTTTTTATTTCGTAGTTATACCGGCTCCGCCATCCCTGGGCGTTAAGAGTGCATCTGGCCTTTCGCTCAATAGGGCTGAAGGGTCTGAGGGACCTCCATCCCAAAAGAGGATCTAAGACCGTCAGAGGTGACTTTACTTCACTAAAACTGGGGATGTGATGATAACGAAGTTTATAGGCCAGAGTTTCAATTCCCAGAGGGCCCATCGATCCAAAAGCCGGAATCTCTTGCCGCGGGAAGACGTAGATAATTCCTTCGGCAAACAAGAACAGAGCCATGATTCGAAGTGACACGCGCGCCCATGGAGGAATTCTTTTCACTCGAGAATTTTATCACGGAAACAAATTTTGAAAGGGGGAACGAAGCGCGATATCTTTAATGCACACTCGTTATGGAAACCTCGGCTTTCCCCACATATTCTGGTCTTAAGTTCCTCATCACTGGGGTCTCTCGTGGTCTGGGCAAAGCGATAGCACTTGAGTTGCTAGGAAGAGGATCTAGCGTCCAAGGCCTAGGCAGACGTTGCCCTCCCGAGCTTTTACGCTTTCCTAAGTTTGGGTTCATTGAAGTCGATCTGTCGGGTCTTCATCGGTTTTTTTTTTCGAGGTCAAAAAAGATGTTTAGGACGAGAGCTACCAATAGAGATTGCGCGAAAAGGACTACCCAAAGAGAGTGAAGCCATCTCACCAGAGCGATGAGTAGCCCGTAAAAAACGGGTCGGGTGACATCGACCGTACTCAGCGTGAACGCAAAATTAATGTGAGAGAAGCTATCTCCGAACATTAGGCGGTAATGATTGTGGAGGGCCAAAGCCGTCATCAGCCAAACCGTTACCAATACGATTCCCAATCACTGGGCGACTTGTTTCATAGGGGCAATTTTAACATGGGGGCTTCTACAATTCGCTTAACGACGCGAATCCTCACCCTTTTCTTGTCTTCACCTCAGTGTCTAAGCTTTAGACAGGCAATGATTCAGCAAAATCACCACTTAGCACTCCACGAATAAAAGCGTCCAGCCCTTCGCCCTGATTACACAATGTCTGCGGCTGAATTCTTGGCACAGATTTCGTAATAACAGGGGTAGGGGGACTTATGCCTAACGCACGACAATATCGAGACGATCTTTATAAGACGCGAGCGCATCCTAATAGACACGTCCCTTCTGCGGTTTCTGATGATAGAGATTCCTTTTTAAAAGTTTATTTGTCAGTGATTCCTTTCGCTGCCGTCGAGTATTTGATGGAAGCGAATAGCACGAGCGCTATTTCGGGTTTAGCATTTCCTACGGGCTGGCTCATATTTTGGGCCTTCTACTATTCGTTTTATCGACCAGGATACTTGGAAAATAAACTTAACGAGAAAGCAAAGCTTAGTAATTTTCCGGTTGTCGTGATGGGTTCTGCCATTTGGCTAGTGAAAGCGACCATCATGGAATTGGGATCTTTAATCTTCACGGGCAAAAAAGCCCCTCAAGCCGCGAGACCGCAGCCGCAACAGGCGCGTCCTCGCCCGCACAATCCAGGATTCTATCGTCAGGGACAAACGTTTCGACCGGGCTTCCAAACGCAGGGCCCAGCGAGACAAACGCCACCCCCCCAGAGACCCACCGTTCCTCCACTACCCAGTGAGGTTATGACGGCTTTAGCCGCTTTGGGATTACGCGACACCAGAAATTGGGACGAGATTCACAGACGGTACCGCGAGCTCGCCAAGAAATTTCATCCGGATCTCAACCCAGAGATCACTTCTATCGGTAATCGATTTATGGCAGTCGATGCTGCTTATCGAAAACTGAACGGAGTTAAGGATAAGTACTTCCAAGCGAAGCGATCCGGCTAGTTGCTCCACTCTTTTCCGAGCTTTTGTGATATGAATTAGCGTAATGGAAGCAAAATATAAAAAAGGCGATCTCGCTTGGCTTAATTTTTCCCTAATCGTTCAAGAGCAAATTGCTAAAGCGGGAGCGAGCTTCATCTACAAGCGAAGTAAGAAGCGCACTGAAGTTACGATTCTGGAAGCGGTAGTGGATAACCAAAAGTTCACGGTTCACTACGAAGTCAGCTTTGATCTTAGCCCGACCTCGAAAGTATCCGGCCTTCCCGAAATAGATTTATCCCCGCGCTAGTTTCAGTCTAGAGAAGCGGTTTTACGAATCACTTCTTTGGCGGCGTCCGAGTAGATTCCCGAAGGGTCCATCACTACCGACTTTTCTAAGAATGATTTCGCCTGTTCTTTTCTCCCTAAGGCGAAATGATCTTGTCCTAAGTAATAATAGATTTCAGAGAGATCGGCTTTCACGCCATCCGGCAGATGGACGATAGCGCCCGACAAGATATTCAACGATTCTGCTGCGGCTCCCTTTCGGTAAAGGTAAATGCCGTCTAGGAGTGGCAGATAGTATTGGGCATAAAGTTTTTTATCATTGGGCAACTCTTCAATGTTGCTCTGTTGGTAATTGTCTCTGCAGTTTTGTAAAAGTTGAGGAACTTGATCCAACCCTTGATTCCAATACAAATAAAGCGCTGCTAATTCATAGTTGCTAGAAAAGTCCTTAGGATTTTTCTTTAAGATCTGAAGATATTCTTTTTCCGCATCTTGAAAGGATTTGTCTCGCGCCGTATTTTTCTTCAGCCGTTCTTGCGCAAGGCCCATATAAAAATGCACTCGAGTGGGATGCGCGTCAAAATCCAGCGCCTTTTGAAAATAGTCGATGGCCACCGCGTGATGGCCCTGAGAAAGTTCGACGATTCCAATTTGCTCGTAAGCAACGGCAGAGAAGGGCGTTTCATTCGCTATGGATTGCGCGACGGTAAGCGCCCGGCGATAGTCGCCCGTCATTAAATAACAGTAGTAGAGAATGTAAGATGATCGTCCCGAATGAGGCGAAAGAGAAAGTGCGTCCGCCGTTTCAAGGAGGGTTATCGCTCTTGGATAATTGCCATGCAGATATTCTGAAAAGCCATCGGCTCTAAGTTGCTTCGCTTCTGGCGCTTTGCTCTCGCCTTCAATCACTTCTTCGTCGTCGCTTGCGGCTGCCACAGCGACCGAAGAAGCCATCCTGACGGGCGTTCTAGCGCATCCGGCGAGTATGCCAAAGGCACACAAAAGTATAGAAATGAAGGTTACCTTTAATTTTCGTAGTGATGGGCTCAAGTCGTTAAAACTAATGGAAAGACAGGCATTTGTAAAACCTGGGGGCGTTGAGGGACTCATTCTCGACGCAGCGCGCGCCTCGGGCGCTTGACGAAAGAATAATCTGTGAGACTTTAACACCCGGGGTTAGAAAAACATGGGGGGGGAGTATGAGCAAACGCATTTCTGCGTTTCTTGTTTTGGGATTATTTTCTTTCGTTAACGCGTGGGCGCAAGATCCGCCACCGGGATTCCAAGATCAAAAAATTCTAAATAACGTTCTGGCGGGTAACATCGACACTCAAAGTGTTGTGGACACCAACTTAGAACAGCACGTCTTCTTACGAGCGCAATTCAAAAAGGTAAGTCCCGAGGCCTATAAAGATGTCAGCACTGACTTCGAAGGCTACGGGGATATTCTTGAAGAAGTTCAAACGGCGGCGACGTTGAAAGTAAACGCCGACAAGACAGAGTACGACTACTCGATGGACGTCGTCTTCCAAGCTGGTCCGTTTCCTTTCCACGTCTATCCAGAAGGTCACGAGACTTGGATGGCGCCTAAGGATGTGACGAGCGAGGGGAAGATCCTCAACGTCATCACCAATTACAAAGAAACTTTCAAATCGGCCACGGAATCGGTTCGCCTCATTCCTTATGACGGCGGCATTTTGGTCGAAGACGAAGTGCATGTCTTGTTACTAAAAGACGGCGTTACGGCCGCTCAGGTGAAATCGCAACTCGTCAATGAGTTTAAGCGAATGCTTGTCGCTTTCCGTACGAAGTTGAAAGGGTAGTTTTTCGCGTTTGGCGCGACAAAACTATCCTGAGGCGAAGCCGAAGGATCTCGGCTTCGCTAGCAGAGCTTAAAGGCCGGGCAATGTTGCCCGGCCTTTTTTTTGCCTACCGGTTTTTGGTCCCCTCTAGACCTATTTCTGGCCTTACATAAGCGTTGAGGGCTTGAGTATTTTGGCATACCCTTTGAACCTCATGAAAAACGTTGAAGTGCATTGGAAGGTTCGACTACGCGATTTTGCGGTGATGGCCATCGCTTCGGGCGGTGGCACCGGATACTTTCCCGTGGCGTCAGGAACCGCCGGAACTTTGGTGGGAGTGCTCATTGTTTGGCTTTTTCGAGACGCTCCGCTCGGTTTCAACTTGGCGTTAATTTTATTCTTAGGAGGCGTCGGCGTTTGGGTAAGTCAGGAAGCGGGGCGGCTACTAAAAGTTAGCGATTCTTCGAAGATCGTCATTGATGAGATTGTCGGCTTCATGATTACCATGATAGGGATCCCTGGAAGCGGATACTGGTTGGTTTTTGGTTTCCTCCTGTTCAGGTTTTTTGACATCACGAAGCTTCCCCCTGCGAACTACTTTGACGAGCGGATTAAGAACGGTTGGGGGGTCATGCTGGATGATGTGGCGGCAGGCGTATACGCAAATATTTTGTTGCAGCTCATGTTGAGAGCAAACATTTAAAAGTTTTTTATATAGTCAGAATAAGGAGAATTCATGGACAACATGCCACGTGAAGGTACGGATAAACAAAAAGCGCTAAACATGGCGCTACTCTCGATTGAAAAGCAGTTTGGAAAAGGCTCGATCATGAAGCTGGGCGAGAACAGCAAGATCGGGATGGATCTTGGAGCCATTGCTACGGGCTCATTGTCTTTAGATATGGCAACTGGCATCGGCGGATTGCCTCGCGGACGTATCACGGAAATTTACGGACCTGAGTCTTCGGGAAAAACGACCATCGCGCTCTATGTGGTTGCCCAAGCGCAGAGAGAAGGCGGCGTCGCCGCTTTCATCGATGCGGAACATGCCCTTGATGTTGGCTACGCAAGAAAATTAGGGGTTAATGTAGATGATCTTTTGATCTCTCAACCCGACACGGGGGAGCAGGCTTTAGAAATTGCGGAAATTCTAGTTCGCAGCGGCGGCATTGATGTGGTTGTCATCGACTCGGTGGCGGCTTTGGTGCCTCGTGCAGAACTAGAAGGCGACATGGGTGACTCTCACATGGGCTTACAAGCTCGTTTGATGTCCCAAGCGCTTCGCAAACTAACTGGCGTCATCAGCAAGTCGAAGACTTGTCTTATCTTCATCAACCAATTGCGTATGAAGATTGGCGTGATGTTCGGAAATCCAGAAACCACCACGGGTGGTAACGCTCTGAAGTTTTATGCTTCGATGCGTCTAGATATTCGACGGGTCGGCGCGTTAAAGAATGGCGAAGAGGTCATTGGAAGTCGCACTCGCATTAAGATCGTAAAAAATAAGATGGCACCGCCTTTCCGACAGGTCGAATTCGACATGCTCTTCGGAGAAGGTATTTCGAAAGAGGGCGATATCATTGACTTAGCGACCACGCACAACATCGTCGACAAGAGCGGGTCATGGTTTGCGTTCGAAGGCGAGAAGCTTGGTCAAGGACGTGATAATACAAGATTATTCCTCAAGGAACATCCTGAAATCACCGAAAAGATACGTAAGAAGGTGGAAGCTAAGTTCGCGAAGGATGGTTTGGTTACCGGCATGATGGCCGCGCCAATCCCTACTTCGAAGGACGAAGTCGACGAAGCTGACGAAGAGGACGACGTATCGGATGAGCGAGGCAAAGAAAATCCAAGAGACAAAGGAAGCCGCGCTCCAGCAGTTCGAGCAAATCCTAAGAAAGGCGAGTGATAAGCGCGCCTCGGATTTGCATCTGAAAGCTGGATTGCCTCCGATCGTTCGCGTGAACGGCAATCTCTATTACTTAGCTGATGCGACTACTACGGATTCTGAGAAGGCTGGGCTAAATCGTTTAAGCAACGAGCAACTCAACGCCTTTGCTCAGGCTCTGACAAATCCGCGCCAAAGAGAACGATACGAATTAGGTGAAGAGGTCGATCTTGGTTACGAAGTACCCAAGGTCGGCCGCTTTCGTATTAACCTCTGCCAACAAAGATCCAACCCTAGAATGGTCTGTCGGCATATTCCTGACGCGATTCGTTCTTTAAAAGAGCTCGTAATGCCGGCTTCGGTAGAGTCCTTTGCCCAAG
>JBBQIT010000216.1:0-7246 GCA_038325205.1 Bdellovibrionota bacterium | reverse complement strand
AGGATCTTAAATTGGTTGATGGCTTTCTTACCGAAGCCTTCGCGAATGGACCTGTCTCGCTAGAACCGGGTTTCGCCGTTAGCGTAAATCTAGGGACTCACCTAGCGATCCAGTTGGTGGGCGGACCGGAAAAAACCAGCGTGATGTTAAGAAGTCAGATGGACATTGGTTTTGATTCGGCCGCGTTCGAGGGACAGGAGTTTGAAATCTCCGATAGTACGGGACAGGTGAAGCAAACTTTTGTGACCTCCTCGAATCACAGCTCCTTCCAATTTGAGAGAACTTCCTTTGGCGAAGGGCCTCTCACTATTAAGTGGCTGGGTCGAAAGCCAAAGTAAATCTGAACCCCAACGAACGTGGCCCTCCGCCCGGTAAGATCTCCCCGGATAGAAACGCACCGTGTAATGGAAACTGGCCGCATTGTTGCTAAGGTAATGCGTCGTCAGACTGTTTCATCATAATAGAGGGGCTGAAAGGCGGCTCTTCTGCAACAAAAGGATTCAAAATGAAACGCACTTTATTTTTACTGCTGCTCAGTGGCTTTATTTTCTCGGGCTGTGCCCTACTCCACACCAACCAACCTAACACCCGTTACGCGAAATTACTGGTGAGAGATTCAAACGGAACTCCGGTCACGGCTTATGACAATGATGGCAAAAAATTGGATGTTTACTCTTTCGTTCCTGAAGTTGGCATTACGGTAGCGGACGCGACAACGGCTAAGGGAGATGAGTCGCCCCAGGTGATTGCCACCAGCGAGCTAATTCGTCGGGAATTGAAAACGGTCTACTTTGAAAACAATAAGTACAACCTTTCGGCACAAAGCAAAGTACAGCTCAAAGAGATTTTGACTGAATTACAAAAGCACCCGACAGCAAAACTCTTTATTGAAGGCTATGCCGACAACACGGGACCACTCCAACACAATCAGAAGCTTTCTAAGGAGCGGGCCAACGTAGTTCGCAAATTCTTAAGCTCGAACGGCATTCCGAACTCACGCATTGCCGCTCGGGGATTTGGCCCTCAAACGGAGCGCAAAGCCGTTATTTCTACCTTGGACTAATTTAGAATAGGAAAGGATCCCTCGGCGCATTCCGCCGGGGGATTTTTTTTGCCTATCGAATCTCATCTCCGACGATTTCCCTGGGGTGGAGTCCCGAATACAATTCATTCGCAGAAACGGCGAGAGGAGTCTTTCTTAAGATGACATAGGAAAGGGGGACCCCTTCCCTTTCGACCACATGAAGTATTTTTCCAGGAGCTGCCAAGTGGCAATTCCAGCGGGTGGTTGCGATCATGATGTCATGAACGGTCCAAGGGTTAGCCGGGAGAAATCCTTTTCCCTGTAGATAATAATTAGTCTGCGAGGGTGCCGAACAGTTGGCGACTCTTATCGTGCTTCCTGGGGGAACAGGATAGTTTTTCAAAAGCCATTCAGCCGCCTCTTTGTAAGAGAATCCCCAGTAATCAGCCTCGTACTTTGCACCCCCCTCTTTCAACCCTCCTCCAACTAAACGATTGAAGTAAAGACTTTGGTAGGGATGGAGCCGAACCATTTCGAAAGTAGTAACCAGCATCAACCCCAAGATAGGCAAAACAAGGATTACCTTTTGTTCGCTACTCTTAAAAAGAGAAAGTACCGAGGATACCCCCCAGGCGGAAATGATGGCGAGGAAGGGCATAAGGAAAATAAAATGCCTGATCCCGTCATACATTACGGGTCGGAAGATGACGGCAAGAATTACCGGAGACAAAGAGGAGGCGAGCAGAACGGCAAGTTTGGTATGAGAAGGCGTCAACCACCACTTTCCTTTAAAGTTACTTTTTTTCCCAATGGCAAATAACGCTAAACCCAATCCCAAAAGAATAAATTCTGGCAATCGCATGGCAAGCCATACGGGCAAATACGATCTAGGGAGTGCAGTTCCCGGGAAGTAATGACCATTAAAGTGGTTGGTCCCGGTCCAAGGGAATTGGAGAGTGGCTTTGATCATTTTCACAGGAAGAAAGCCACCTTCATTGCCGAAGAAAGTGGGCCAAACCAACGAGAGAAGAAAAATAGCCAATACAAAAACATTTAAGAAGAAGAGCGCTATCTGTCGGGCCTCTTTTTTGGTCCCTCGGTGCTGAAGAAGCCAGCTGATCGCAAGTCCGCCAAAACTTCCCACTAAGAGGACACCTCCGAGGCGAACCGCAAGACACAAAGCAAAAGAAATCACTAAAAGGGACAACTTCTTGCGACCTGGATTGGGGAATGAGTCATAGGCCGTGAAAGCGTAGTAAGTCGAAATTAGTATCATGACGGCGAAAGGACTGTCCGTCGGATTATTAAAAAGATGGCTATAGTATTCGGGAATAAGAACTAGAAATAGCGCTGACAGTAGTCCCGTCAGTTCGCCATCCAGGTGCTTACCGATTCGGTAAGTGTAACAAATACCAGTCCATCCGATAACCGCATTGAAGAGATGTCGAGTCTCGAAAATCCCCAGGGGAGAAAAGCGACCCAGCACCTCGGCGACGGTGTCTAAAAAACTGGGATAGAACCAACAGTTTCCGTAAGTGAAATAACGCCGGTCCTCGAAAAAAGATAAGAACCAGCGAATCACCCCTTCGCCGCAGAGGCGATGGGCCTCTTCGTCCCAAGTGACTCCGTATTGGGTAAAAGTGGCTAGAATTAGCAGACCAACGCAGGCAAGGAAAAGAAGTGAGGCTTGTCGTAAAGTCACTTTTATTAGCATGTGGTGCCTAACCCTCGATCCAGTCTAGAAAAATATCCCGGCAGGGAACATCGGCCTTAAGTTCGGCGAGGACTGAAAATAATCCCCACTGCAATCGATTGGTGAATAGCCAGTCAGCAGGAAGATTCATGTAATACCGGTTAGGGTTATCGATGACGAGGGCCCGCCAAGTCTTCTCTACAAAGTCTCGGTTAAAACGATAGCTTTCCTCGAGCACGGGAGCGGCTACGATTTTTAGGATCTTTCGGTGATATTCAAAATCAAATTTCTCTTCATTGGAGACCAATCCCATTTCTATTGTTATGTCGTCCAGCGCTTTATCTTTCCCTTGAAGGAGCGCTTTTTGCTGCGCCTTCCACAGTTTGATGAACTCAGCGCTAAATTTTTTCACACAACCGAAGTCCAGAAAGACCACGATATCGTCTGTAAATAGGTAGTTTCCCGGATGGGGGTCGCAATTAAAAATTCGATGTTTAAAGATCGACTGGTAAGCAAATTCATAGAGGGTAGTCGCGGCTTGAGATCGTCGATCTTGGGAGGCTGTGGCGGCAAAATCGGAAAAGCGCTGCCCTTCACAAAATTCGCTCGTGAGAATCTTCTCTGTACAGAATTCAGGGAATACTTTTGGAATCTTTACTTTCTTATTGCTCTTAAAGAGTTGGCGGAATTGTTCCTGGTGTTTAGCCTCTGCGTTGAAGTCACACTCTTGCAGGAAGCGCTCTTTCATCTCTTTGAGTAGGGTGCCTCTCGCGTGTTTCCGGTAAATGACATTGATCACCAATTCGGCCAAGGCGGCATTGGAGAGGTCGGATTTTATAATTTTTTTAATTTCCGGATATTGTACTTTTACGGCGACTTCGGTTCCGTTCTTAAGTATAGCGCGATGGACTTGGGCAACGCTCGCGGCGGCGAATGGCAAAGGGTCCCAATCATCAAAAAACGTTTCGATGGGACCTCCCAGTTCGGTTACTACCAGTTTTTCTATAGATTCAGGATTAAGAGGAGTGGACTTGTCTTGGAGCGCTTCTAATTTCTTTCGGCTCTCTTCAGGAAGAATAAACGGCAGATAACTCAACATCTGCCCCACTTTCATATACAGCCCTTTGAAGTCTCCCAGCTTGTCTACCAGAGACGCTCCTAAGGCCTCCCCCATTTGCCGTTCAATCTGTTGGCCGGTTTCGAACTGAGAGAGGAAGGAGACGATCGTTCCTTTTCCCGATTGTATCGCAACTTTGGAAAGGGTTTTTGAAGCTTCAAAGGTTCTTAAGACAGTTCCACTTTGAATTTTTTGAAGCGTCTTTCTCTTTTCAAGACGTCCTTCTTGGAGGTCGCTCTCCATCATCTCTAAAAGCACGATGATGGGGCCTGACACCTTGCGCTTTCCACTCTCCCATTGGGAGACAGCCGCATGCTGGACTTTGAATCTTTGAGCTAGATCTCGTTGGGAAAGCCCTAGCGCTAAGCGCAGGTTTTTAATGCGTTCAGGGTAGTCCATTGGGTTTTTATTATAGCGCTGCTTCCCTTTCACCGCGTGAACAAACTTTAAGTGTTAACAGCGTGAACAAATCCTTCAAAAAAGCAGAGTTTAGCGCTCGCACGGCCCCTTTGGAGCGGGAACTCCAGGTCCCTTCTCTGTATCTTGGCCTCACTTAAAAGCAGAACGTTCAGGAGGTCCCAATGAAGTGGAAGTTATGGCTGTCTCTTTCGATCTTGGTTTTATCTACCTTTCTTTTTGCCGAAGAATCCCCATGGAGGCTCGGCCTAGGCGCCGGCTCCCCCGGAGTGCCCAGCGTGATGTTCCAATACTGGTCTGAAACCTCCCCGTTTATGGGACGCCTTCACGCGGGCACTCTGGGTAACCTCGCCAACGGAGCTGCTTTGGACCTGGGCATCGCCATAGATAACAGCGGAAACTTCCGCCAATTCGTGGGTATTTCCGGAGAAGCCAACCAAGTCTTCTGGGGACTGGGAACGGTCTATTGGATGGGAGGCGGACCGAAGTACGGCGTTCGCTATAAAGGTCTTTACGCGGATATCGGAGGCGGAGTCGGCGTCTCTAATGGAGATTTCTTGGGGTTTTCGATTGGAAACGAGCTAGCTTTTTTTCCAATGGCGCATGTGGGTTATTCCTTTGCTCTTTAATTGGGAGGCATCAATGGGAAAGTTATGGGCCTCGATCTTTTTGCTGCTGTTCAAACCAGTCTATTCACTAAGCGGACTTCTGCGGAAAAAAATCCCCCGGCGGTATTACCGTCGAGGGATCTTGTAGGTTACCTGCGAAAACTACCGCACTTGGCAGTACTGATCTCTGAACTGTTCGCGATTACAATCTTCGATGAATCGGTAGTTACCGATCACATCAGCGTTACCGCGATCCGCGATGACGAGAATGTAGCCGTTTAAGCTCGTGTCGTAGAGACAAGCGCAAGCCGAAGCCGATTGTCCGGGGAAGCCTCCACCGGGACCGGGATGGAAACCACCGGGACCAGGTCCAGGGCCGGGAGGAAAACCTCCGCCAGGGCCAGGATGAAACCCGCCGCCGAATCCGCCGCCAGGACCGCCACCGCCGAATCCACCACCGGGACCGCCACCACCGAATCCACCGCCGGGGCCGCCACCACCAAATCCACCGCCTCCGCCGTGGCCGAAGTCACCATGTCCGTCGCCCCCGTGACCTCCATCTCCGCCGTGTCCAAACCCGGGACCACCACCATGGTCGCCACCGAATTGTCCGTCCGCAAAAAGCGGGCTAGCGAGAGAGAACATTCCGGCCACCGCCAGAATGGAAAAGAGACGTCCTAAAGAAAGATTTTTCATTTAACCTCCAACGATTAAGAGCCAAGGGCTCAGGTCACTCTGATTAGAGCAACCTGTGTGCCAGCGAAGTGAGCCTAATAGCAGCGAGATTTTGTGGTCAGAGTGCTACCAGGAATGAAGATATGGCCATGTTCCAGAATCGGACCTTTTGACGAGAAAAAGGGGGTTTAGGGGACGGCCTACTGTCAGTTGCCTCCACCGGCTTTTTCTATTAGAAATCACACTACTATGTCGACTTCCCCTCAACCGGCCCGTCCCGCTCCCAAACCCGAATGGCTCAAAGTTAAGGCCCCGGGAGGAGAGAAATACGCCCAAATAAAGCAACTACTTAGGGGGCTTAACCTTCACACGGTCTGTGAAGAGGCGAGTTGCCCCAACGTTGCTGAGTGCTGGGGCGGAGGAACGGCGACCGTAATGCTCATGGGAGATGTCTGCACTCGCGGATGTCATTTCTGCCATGTGAAGACCGGAAACCCAAAAGGGGTCCTAGATATTATGGAGCCCATTAAAGTGGCTTCTGCGGTCGCAGAGCTTGGGCTCACTTATTTAGTCCTTACCTCCGTGAATCGAGATGATCTTCCCGATGGTGGTGCAGACCACTTTGCAAGAACAGTAGAAGCGATTAAGAAAAATGCGCCGGGGACACTCGTGGAAGTTTTAGTTCCTGATTTTTGTGGAGACGCCGCTGCCATTGCTCGCATCGCCAGCTCAGGCGCGGATGTGATCGCTCACAACGTCGAGACGGTCGAACGCCATCAGAAGAAAGTTCGCGATGGAAGGGCTGCTTACTCTCAGTCACTCGAAGTATTGCGTAGAGTCAAAGAGCTCGGGGTGAAGTACACCAAATCCTCTTTGATGCTCGGTCTGGGAGAGACGCAGGAAGAGATTTCGACTACTATGGACGACCTGAGAAAGGTGGGGGTAGATATCCTCACGATCGGACAGTACTTGCGGCCAACCAATTGGCATCTGCCCGTCGAAGAATATGTTCACCCTTCCCTCTTTCAAAAATACGAAACGATGGGGCTCGAAAAAGGGTTTCTTTTTGTTCCGTCGGGACCGCTAGTTCGCAGCTCGTACAAAGCGGGAGAAAAATTTCTTGAAGCGCGATTAAGAGCCGATGCTGCAAAGGCTCAGGACCCAACCCTTTAACCGCTCCGGTTAGTCGGAGGATTTTTATTTGTGATGGCAGATACTGTGAAACAAAAAAGAAAAACATCAGTTCGAGAAAGCAAATCTCGGCCGACAAAGACTACAAAAGCGACCTCTCAAAAGTCGACGTTTGTTCTCCGCCCGGATTGCTTCCGAGTACTTAGCGAAGACAATGTTCCCGATCCCAAGGTCGAACCGAAACTATCCAAAGAGCAGTTGTTGAAGATGTATCGGCACATGTCGATGGTTCGTGCTTACGATGAGCGCGGCATGATGCTTCAGCGCCAAGGGCGAATTGGATTCTCGGTTCCCTCGTTTGGACAAGAAGCCGTACAGATAGGAACTGCTGCCGCTCTCAATGAAAAAGATTTTTTCTTTCCGAGCTACCGTGAGCCCGGGGTGTTCATCTATCGCGGGGCAAGTCTCTTTCAGATGATTTGTAACCTCTATGGAAATGCGGGAGATGTTTGCAAGGGCAGACAGATGCCGGTGCATTACAGCTTTTCGGACGTTAAGGTCTTTAGCGTATCGAGTCCCAT
>JBBQIT010000215.1:0-7259 GCA_038325205.1 Bdellovibrionota bacterium | reverse complement strand
TTCTCTTTGGATACCGAAAAGCTTTGGAATCACCCTGAAGGCCCCAGATTCGGAGCCAAAGAGGCCGACTTACTGGCTCAAGCGGATAAAGCCCTCAGGTCCAAATTTCTTTCCGGACAAGTAGGATTTTTCGATTGGCCCAACACCCTCTCTGATAACGAGCTCTCCCGCATGGAAGCCGTGACCGCCCGCCTTCGCAGCGATTTCAATGGGGCTATTGTCGTGGGAATCGGCGGTTCCTATTTAGGGCCCGCGACGGTAGTCGAGGCCCTTCGCCCGATAGATCCTGAAAATCGGTTTCCTATCCACTGGCTAAGCAACGTCGACCCCGCGGCAATTCAAAAAGTAGAGAAGCTCGTTCAAGGAAAAAAAACGGCAACCGTTGTGATTAGCAAATCTGGCGGAACCGTAGAGACTCTCTCTGCCTTCTTCCACCTGTGCGAAAAACTTGATCCCAAGGGATACGTCATTATCACTGATCCCGAAAAGGGCGAGTTGAGAAGACTCGCTAAAACCCAACGCTGGGAAAGCTTCGAGGTTCCCCCCAACGTAGGCGGCAGATTTAGCGTGCTTACCGCGGTTGGTCTCATTCCCGTTCTTCTTGCCGGCTTGGACGCCAGACGAGTGCTTGAAGGCGCAAGGGAGATGCGAGATAAGCTTGAAACTTACACGGCAGGTGAAAACCCGGCGTATCGATTAGCGATCGCCCAGTATTTATGGGACGTGAATCACCACCGCAGCATTCAGTATTTGATGCCCTATCAACAGAATTTAAAGATGTTGGCCGATTGGTATGTTCAACTCTGGGGAGAAAGCCTTGGAAAAAAACGCCTCTCGGACGGTAAATCGGTCGGCTTTACTCCGGTCTCCGCTTTAGGAACCACCGACCAGCACAGCCTCCTGCAGCTCTTTAAGGAAGGCCCTTCCAATAAAGTGGTGGGCTTTGTAGATGTGTTTGAGAAAGGTAATGCCGTAAAGGTTCGAAAGCCCAAGTTTAGCGTAGATGGACAAGACTACCTTTTCGGACATTCTTTTAACGAGATTACTCATTTTGCGAGCCTTGCCACCGAAAAGAGCCTCAATAACTCCGGAACTCCGACTTATCGCGTCGAGATCCCGCAGCTAGATGAGAAGACTTTGGGTGGCTTTTTCTTCTTCTCAGAAGTCGCGTGCGCCTTGGCTGGCGAGCTTTACGGGGTGGATGCCTTCAATCAACCCGGTGTTGAAGAGGCCAAGCGACTTTTGCGCGAGTCTTTGTAAGACAAACGACTACTCTCGCCAGAACGCTATGATTCCTTTATAATTTCTTGTAATGGCTAAACCAAAAGATCCTACCGAGAGACCGGAGTCTTCCGATAAAACAGCCGTAGCTGATGACGACACGCTAAAACTTCGCTTAGAAGAAGCGAAGTCCACGTCACCAGTACTCGTAGTTATCTCCGGAAAACCTCTCGGCAAATCCTTTTTCATAACGAAAGAGACGATTCTTTTGGGCCGTGATCTGACTGCTGATATCAGCATTGGCGAGACTTCCATCTCTCGAAAGCATACCGAGTTTCATATCGTCACTGATGGAATCGAAGTCAAAGATTTGGGAAGCACGAACGGCACTTTCGTAAATGACGTAAAGCTCGAAGGCTCCAAGATGCTCGAAGACGGAGACTTGGTGCGCTGCGGTAGCACCATCCTGAAGTTCCTAAAAGAAGGTAAGATCGAGAACGTGCATTACGGAAAGATGTACGATCTAGCGACGCGCGACGACATGACGGGCTGTCTTAATAAGAAGGCCATTTTAGATCTCATCCGAGAAGAGTTTATTCGATCACAAGCGAAGAATATCCCTTTCGCCGTTCTGTTCTTCGATATTGATCATTTCAAAGTCACAAACGATACCTTTGGCCACATCGCGGGCGACTACGTATTGAAAGAGACTTGCGCTCTCATTATGAACAAGATGATTCGTCAGCAAGATGCTCTTGGTAGATACGGCGGAGAAGAATTTGCCTTGGTTTTGCGAGAGACTCCGCTCCGTATTGCGGTAGACGTCGCAGAACGTATTCGAACAACGATTCAAAAGAACGATTACAACTTTGATGGCAAACAGATTCCCGTCACCATCAGCGTTGGTGTGGTCGCTCTAGACTCCACCTCCAAAAGCCCTGACGATCTGCTGGCCCTAGCCGATAAAGCGCTCTACGACGCCAAAAACCAAGGCCGTAACCGCGTCTGCGTCCGATAATCCGTCCAAAAAGCACGCCTATCGACACGGTTAACTAATTGATTTTACGCTACTATTTAGTTTGAGCCTTTCCTCTCCGTATTCTCGCTAATTCACTAAGTAACCAAAACCCCTTAGGAGAGACTATATGAAAAGACTTATCGTAACGCTCGCGTGCGCGTTCCTTTCGCTTAGCGCTGTGGCGGAAGGAATGAGGTTCTCTGACACCTCATCCCCCAGCGAAGATACTTCGCTTAGATTTGAAAATCGATCTATCGGATCAACTTCAACCCAGAAAATATATGTCGTCCAAGTGGCTGCTTCACAAATGACAATTATCAGAAGTCTGCAGCTATCACCTCCGGTGGAAGGATTGAGAATTTCGCTCACTCCACCCACGAGAGTTGATAGCGGAGGAATCCATCCTGATCCCGCGTGTGCCTCGGGCACCCTCCTTCGATACCCCAACGTCTGTACGATCGATCTCCTCTATAAACCTACGACAGCGTTGGCCGCTCAAACTGAACTAATCATCAATGGCGTGAATACTTCGGGAATGACGAGCATTCGACGAAAAATTTTGTTGAGCTCGTCTGAGCCCACGTTGGGAAATCCATATCTGGTAAACCAAATGCCTACTTTTACTCCTCGAGACTACGGATCCCTGCTTAGTCTAAATGGCGGGCTCTATGTACTCGGCGGTAATTTGGTAACCTCGGGCTCCTCCGACGTTTGGTATTCGGGTAACAACGGAACGACTTGGGAGAGTAAGACGGCAACTGCCGCTTACGGCAAAGTTCCCGATGCTAAAGGTCTCGTTTTTAACGACGCGCTCTACGTCTTCTCCTTCGGAAATCCCGGAGGAATTAACGACGGCGTGTTCCGCTCGGCAGATGGAGCTAACTGGCAGAAAATAAACAAGACTGAGATTCACTATCTCTCTGGATACTGCACGGTCGCCCACGCTGGCAAAATGTATATTATCGGTGGGGATCCAGGAAACAGTCAGCCCTTTCTTAACTCCGTCTACGAATCATATGATGGAGTTGACTGGGTGCGAACCCCCCAAACCCAATTCCAAGGCAGAACCGGTCTTAAATGCGCTTCCTTTAACGGAAAACTCTACGTGATCGGTGGCCAAGGACAAGGGGGAAACCGCTTGCGCGATGTTTGGTCGTCAGTCGACGGCCGATCGTTCGTCCAAGAGTCGGCGGCCTATACGACGAACCCAGCTGCGTACGAAAGCTTCGGTGCTGTGGTCGCGAGCCGAAAACTATTTGTGATAGGAAATGGAGTGGTCTCGCAATCTTCTGACGGAAAAAACTGGCTTGAAGTGGAAAATCGAGGGCTAGGCACGACAGGAGCTACGGGCAGTGTTACGGCGCATACCGATGGAGTGTATCTCTTGGTTCCACGAGCGATCAACACCCCAACCAGCTACGCCGTGACGAACGAAATCTGGAAATCCTCTTTCCCTAGAAACTAGGGAAGAAAGGAAGGGCGCCCTTCACCGAATCCGAATTACGACACAATCTCTTTGGGTCGGATGCGGATTCGGTGAAGGCCAGGCGCCGACACGGTGGGAAGTTCGTCGGTCACGACCCATCTTTTAGGAATATGGTTTAGCGGCAAAAGAGCCCGCAACGAAGCGACCGCTGCCCTACGATTAAAAACGCTTCCCTTCTTCGGAATGATAAAGGCGCATGGGGCTTTGCCTAAGAAGGGATCCTCGATAGCGACGACCGAGGCTTCGGAAAAAACTCCCAAATCCAAAATCGCTTCTTGAATCTTCATGAGGGATATCTTTTCCCCGCCTGATTTAATAATGTCGTCGCGCCGCCCCTCCAACCACAAGAAGCCATCGGCATCTTGGTAACCTATATCCCCCGTAGCAAATTCAGTTCGTATCGAGGTCTCGCCCAGATAGCCTAAAAATAGACTTGGCCCGCGAGCGACTATTTCGCCCGACTCTAATGCTTGCGCACTTCCTTGCGGAGTTCGAATTGTGATTTCAAAATCTCCGATAGCTTTACCCACAGATCCGGGTCGTCTCGCCTGCTCTCTGGGATCTAAGAAACATAATTTCCCAGAGACTTCGGTCAAACCATAGGTTGGATAAAACGTGACGCCGGGAAATTTCTCACGCGCCTTTTGCAAATCGGCTCCCGCAAGACTATCTCCGGAGACCACCCAACTGCGAAAAGCAGGAGAAATCTCTCGACGAGTGGTCTGGATCGCTCGAGAAAGATATACGGGAGAGCCGCTAAATCCAGTGCAGCGCTGAAGATTGATCACTTGAATCAAATCATCCCCATACTGCCCTCCTCTAGTGGTTACTAAAGCAGCCCCCGAAACCAAGCAGGAGAAAAAATGAAAAAGCGCACTTTGGGAAGACAGGGGAGCATTCACTAAAAACCTGTCGCCCGCTCGTAACCCTAAAACCTTTCCCGTAGCAGCAGCGTTCTGACCCAAACCTTCTCGCTCCAAACAAGCCCCCAAAGGAATTCCCTTCGGCCCAGAGGTAAAAAGCACTAGTTCCGTGGAAGGAATAAGCGCTTTCGACGAAGTTGGTTTGCGCTCGAGAATGCCCGCGGTATCCACGGTCCACTGGGGATCAAACATCGAAAGAAGGGTGGCAAGGTCGCTATCACTGGAAACGATGGCAGGGATCATGCCCAACGTCCAAGCCGCAAAGAGCGGAGGAAGAATCTCTCTAGCGTCCTGGCCAATCACAGCGATCCGCTGGCCCTTTTTGGCGTGGCGACCGGTCAACGTCGCGGCAATCTCCGTGACCCCTTCATTAAATTGGAATGCCGATAGCGTCGACGTTTCGGATACCAACAACACGTCAGATTTTAGGGAAGTACGCTCTTCTAATTTACGGAGAAGATCCATTTAGGATTCCTTTCGCACAGAGAGCGCAACGGTGTCCCACCGTTCATCGTTCTTGGAAGCGCATCTTGTGTCTTTTTTAGCCGAATAAGGAGTAATGAAACTAGGGGCTATCATACCATCAAAACCGCCCCATCAAAAACCGCAGAGCTCTGGAGTTCATGACGCTTGGAGCCACGACAGAAAAGTACCTTTGCAATTGGGGCTAACCCAAAGTTAAAACAGCCCCTTTTCTATTGCCGACAACCCGTTTGACGAGTGCCCTGCCCCCCTTTATCTTTCAAATTTCATTATGGATTCAGGTATACCGGTCCCCTCTCAAGCTCCTAGAAAAATAGTGAAGCTGAACGAAACACTGATCAACCAAATCGCCGCCGGCGAGGTGGTTGAACGTCCAGCGAGTGCATTAAAAGAGCTTGTGGAAAACAGTCTCGATGCCGGAGCTAGGCGAATAGAGATTGTTCTAAAAGAAGGAGGCATGGAGGAGCTGACCGTCATCGATAACGGCCACGGAATGGAAGCCGATGATCTTATCCTTAGTGTCGAACGTCACGCGACGAGCAAGATCTCCAAAGCGAGCGACCTCGAAGCGATTGGGACTTTTGGTTTTCGCGGCGAAGCGCTCTCCAGTATCTCCTCCGTCTCAGAAATTGAGATTAAGAGCCGAACCGCTTCTGGCTCTCAAGGCAATCAACTGGTCATGCGTTACGGATCCCTTATCGACGACCTCAAACCGGTCGGGGTTGCCGTAGGAACCACCATCACCGTAAAAAATCTTTTCCAAAAGATCCCGGCTCGTCAGAAGTTTTTAAGATCGGCAGGGACCGAGTTCTCACACTGTGCCCGCGTCATTAAAGAAATGGCTTTGGGAAATCCTCAAGTTGGATTCTACCTCCATCACCAGGGCCGCTTGGTTCATTCTTATGCGCCTGGGACCCGAGCAGACCGATTAGATTCCATTTTACGTTGGGAGTGGAAGCCCCTAAGAGTCTCAGAACAGGCGGATGGAGTCACAGTAGATGCTTTTCTCTCGCCTCCTCATCTCCTTCAAGATCGAGGGGAGCTTCTTCTTTTCATTAATGGGCGTTCCGTTCGCAATAAAAGTTTAACCGCAGCCATTCGCAATACCTTCCTCTCCACTCTGGGGTCTCACCACGAGCCCAGTGGAGTTGTTTTCTTAGAAATTCGTCCCGACTGGGTTGACGTCAACGTTCACCCCCAAAAATTAGAAGTGCGCGTCCTTCGGCAAGAGGCCATCTACCAATGGCTTACGGCCTCAGTGCGAAAGGCGTTAGCCCAAAACCCAGGGGTTAGGGAATTTGCTCCCTCCCCGGCTGAACTCAAAGTGACGGAGCCTACACTCCCCTTTGCCGCTCCTTCGCGCTCTCAGTATTCTTTCTTTGCCCCTCCTCCTACAACCGCTCCCCTGCTTACGGAAGGGCTACGCTACCTAGGCCAGTTCAAAGCGTCTTACTTAGTTTGCGAGGACTCTGAAGGATTGGTGCTTTTCGACCAGCATGCGCTTCATGAAAAGCTATTTTTTGAAAAGTTGGAAGCCCAGCACCACACAGGTTTTAAGATCCAAGCCCTTTTGGTCCCCAAGATCCTTCACTTGGCCCGTGAGCTCGAGCCTTTGCTAGCCGAGCAAAAAGGAAACCTATTGGAAATGGGTTTTGAGATCGAGGCCTTTGGAGACGGTGACATCGCGGTAAAGACTCGCCCCGATATCCTTCCGGAGAATGAGATTGAAAGAGTATTGAACGAGGTTTTGCAGGCCATTCTGCGACAGGAGCCAGCTAAAAAAGAGCCCTTTTCGCCCGTTCGATCGATACTGGCAACGATAGCTTGCCACTCAGTGGTGCGGTCGAATCAAAGTCTGTCCGATCTTCAAGCCCATGAGCTCCTTCAAGGCTTGGGAAAACTTGAAGAGGGCTGGACTTGCCCTCATGGACGACCGGTCCTTTTCCGGATAAGGTTTCAAACAATAGAAAAATACTTCGAAAGAAAATAAAGCATGAAGATAACTATCGCCATTGTGGGTCCCACAGCTTCCGGAAAGAGCGCTTTTGCCGCTCAAATCGCAATCCCTTTGAATGCGGAAATTGTTTGTATGGACTCCACTACCGTCTACAAGGGCTTCGACATCGGG
>JBBQIT010000214.1:0-7264 GCA_038325205.1 Bdellovibrionota bacterium | reverse complement strand
GGTGCAGGACAGTTCTAAAGACTCGCCCTCTTCTTGGGCGGGGCCTGTTAATCGATCCATCCCGGAGACGAGTCTTCGGATTCGAATGTATTGGGGTGACATCCTTTACGATACCTCCGTATTTCCGCTAAAAGGATCGGTTACGGTTGGGCGAAATCCGCAGAACACATTTATCGTCGATTTAGATCGCAGCTTTACCGGCGATCACTGGGAAATGGTGAGCTTTAAAGGCGACGGATCCGCCGAGATCACGTTTAGCCCTTCAGTTGTGGGTCATATCAAGCGTGACAAAAAAATAATTCCCTTGAGGAAATTAGCTGGATTAAAAGAGTCCGTCGTTTCGAGCGACGGCGTCCAACGACTAGCTTTGGGCCAGCAGGACGAAGCAGATCTTTCGTTTGGTTATGTGAGTTTCTATTTGGATTGGGTGCATGAGAAACGCACCATCGCTCATTCAAAGGCTGTAGAAACCAAAAGCGGTGCGTTCTTTTTAGGAATCGCCTGTCTGCTCGCCGTAGTCATGGTCTTCATGAGGGATGTAATTCCCCCTACCCCTATTGTCGAAGCACCGCCTGAACGTATTGTTACGATTCTTCCGAGGCACGCCGTTCCCAAAAGAATAGCTCCAGCACCAACCAAATTTTTAGGGGCCCCTGCGAAAGCCGCGATTGGCCCTCGTAAGACGAAAGATGGCGGAGCGCAAAAAGGGGAGCTAGGAAAGGCTAAACTTGCCGTTCCCAAAGCGCCCGACGCCGCTACTCAGATTCGAAATTCAAATTTAGGCAGCCTGGTAAAAGGGCTTTCCGCTCTGGAAGGAAATATTCCGGCCGGTGGTCGAGCGGCGAAGGGCTCCGGCGAAGGATTCCCTTCTGCGAGCAATCAGACTGGTACAGGCGGCTTTTCTACCGAAGGGTTGAAGACGGGTGGTGGTGGAAAATCAGTGGGGATCGGACGCACGTCAGGGCAGGGCGAAGGTGGATTTGAGGGAACCGGACGTTTGGGACTTGCTGGCAACTCGAGACTCGAAGGTGGCACGGGTCGAGGCGGCGGAGCGGGAACTATCACCGAAGGGGGTCTCGATCGCGAACTGATCGACTCTATTGTAAAGCGTCGACAAGATCGCATTCGTCTTTGCTATGAAAGACAGTTGAATTTCTCACCAGGACTCTCTGGCAAGATTACCGTTGGATTTACGATTGGAAAATTGGGTCAGGTAGTTTCTACAAAGCTCGTTGAAGACACGATGAAGAATAGCTCAGTAAATAGCTGCGTGTTGTCTGAAGTCAAAGGGTGGAGTTTCCCGCCCCCTAAAGGCGGAACGCTCGTCTCAGTCGACTATCCCTTCGTCTTTGAGTCTGGCGGAACGGGTCAGTGACGCTTCTTCGGCTTCGCAGCCGGAGTGGTATCTTCTGAGGCCGCCCCACGAGCAGGCTTGTCAGATTCAAAATACTTCGTTCGCACCTGCTCTTCTTGATTCTTTCCGTTTTCGATGAACAGATCCACGATCGGTATCGTGTTGAGCATGTGGTAGACCACAGTCTTCCCTTGCTCTTCGTTACCCAATTTGTCTGAGCTACGATAAGTAAGCTTATAAACTTTTCTATCCGCCGTTAGCGTAATGGGACCCGAGTAGTCCTTGAACGCCCCGTCATTTAAACTAACGTACGTGTGGTCAATTCCCACTTCGCTGTTGCGAACTTTTAACGTCACCACATTTGGAGCTGGCGAGTAACTGATCCCATCGCGAACGACTAGCGGCTGCGCCGTTTCGATCGTCGTCTCGGGTGCTGTTTCCAAAACCGTTACGTTAAAGAGCTTCGTCGGCTCAAAGTTGCCCGCGTGATCCACCGCACGATAAGCAACCGTTTGCGGGCCTACCGTACGAAAGCGGATCGGTTCCAAATATGGATGAAA
The DNA here is from genome assembly GCA_038325205.1 of Bdellovibrionota bacterium. Classification (GTDB taxonomy): domain Bacteria; phylum Bdellovibrionota; class FAC87; order UBA2466; family UBA2466; genus JBBQIT01. Next base: position 5,350 of record JBBQIT010000214.1, on the reverse strand, counting down.
TTCTTTTTCGTCGTTAACTCGAACTTCGACACGGTCCGTACCGACTATATTGTCGTGGGTATCGAGCTTCAATTGGAAGCGGGAAGTCGCGTAGTTGATGCCACCGGTATTCACCATTTTTCCCACTGCCGAAGCGACAGTTACTGGCGGAGATGAAACCGTGTAGATCGCAATCGACTTCATTTCTTCCTTATTCCCTACGTTATCCTCGGCGGAATATTGAAGGGTGTGCGGTCCTTCCTGTAAGAAATAGATTGGCTTCTTAAAAGTAGATATGGGCTGACCGTCAACAGACACCCAAACATTGGCCACTTTTGAACCGTCGTCAATTGCTTCAATAGAGAAGGCAACAGAATCGGTGGCTGAAAGATAGCTCTTACCTTTAAGATTGATTGGTCGCACCATTCCATTCTGTTTCAAAGTGGAATAGGGAGCGGATCCATCGGCAACAAATTCGATGTGCTTCGCGGGTTCGGTGTTACCTACGCGGTCAGTGGCTCGGAAGTATAAAGATTGAGCACCGCTTTTTTCTACGGAAACCGGTTCACCATAGGGACGATAGTTCGTGCCATCCCAAGAATATTCAATCGCAGCGATGCCAGACAAATTGTCCTGGGCATTGAGATTGATCTTGGAGTGTAACTTCACAAAGGTCGTGTCTGTCTCTTTGTAGGTCTTTCCATCAAACTTTGCTTCGGTAGCCGGCGCCGTCATGTCGACGAAGACTTCCATCAATTGGACTGGAGACCAGTTGTTGATGGCGTTCAAAGCTCTGAATTTTAAAACGTGCTTCCCTTCGGTATTGAACTGAACCGCTCCTTGGTAGGGTTGGTAGTCCGCCCCGTCCAAGCTAAGCTGGATTCCGTCCAACAAACTGGTTCCATCCCCGGGACGAAGCACAAATTTTGCTGTCCCACTGATGAAGTATTTCTTCGTTTGGGGGTCGAAGACCAGGGAGTTTCCCGAGGAACTTCCGGAACCCTGAGCAACTTCCGCGGCATTTGCGGAATGGTAGCTCCCAGGGAGGATTCCTGCTAAAATTAGGGTTAAGCACGCCAAATACAGTTTTAAGCTTTCCATGTGCTCAATATCGACAGCATTAGTCTAAAACTTAAAAAGTCGGGACGTTCCAAAAAGTACCGGTATGGCACCGCGCATTACTTTGCGAAAACGTTTCGGCATTTGATCGACGGGGGTAGCCATGTTCCTAATTCACGCTTTCCGAGAGGGTGGGTTAATGATGTATCCCATCTTGCTGCTCGGCCTCACCATGGCGGCCATCAGCACCGAACGTTTCGTTACTTTGTTCTTCCGCGTCAATCTGAACAAAGAGCATTTTTTTAAGAGTCTGACGACCTTCTTACTGAAGGGTGATTTCGACGGGATGATCCTGGTTTGTGACCAAAATCCAGCGCCAATGTCGAAGGTCGTTAAAAGCTGCCTCATTAGACTTGTGAATAAAGGCACAGACGCAGAGATTCAAGCCGCCTTGGATGAAGGCTCGATGATCGAGGTTCCTCAGATTGAAAAGCGAATTGGGCACCTAGCCGTCATCGGCAACGTAGCCACCCTAATGGGGCTACTAGGAACGATTACCGGTCTCATTCAAAGTTTTGCGGGCGTTGCCAGTGCCGACCCTGCCACCAAAGCTGCCATGTTAACCAAGGGCATCTCGGAAGCGATGAACTGTACGGCGTTTGGACTTCTCGTGGCGGTTCCTGCGGTATTGATTTACTCCGTGCTTCAATCGCGTGCCCAACATCTTATAGATGATATCAACGAGATCAGTATCCGAACGTTCAACTTTGTCTTGGCCAACCGAGAACGCTTTGGTGTCGGAGAGAGGGCGGCCTAATCCATGGGTGGAATCTCTGAACCAGGTGGTGGACACAATCTTAACGTCGAGCTGAACTTAGTTCCGTTCATCGACCTGTTAAGCTCGTTGGTTCTCTTCCTCTTAGTCACCGCAGTTTGGACCCAGATTTCGGTCATTCCTACGGCCGTCAAAACACCTGGGCGAACCACTGCAGCAACCACTCCCGAAACCAAACAACTAGACTTACGCGTGACATCAAAAGGCTATGAACTTACGTGGCCAGCGAACGTGACACTTCCCACAGTTATACCCAAGCGTGCCAACGACTTCGATAAAGAAGCTTTGATGAACGTGATGATTGCTGCAGCTAAGTCTCAAAATGTTGCCGGAGCGAATGTTTCCGGCGAAGAGACCGTGGAGTACGGAGCCGTCATCGAAGCGATTGATACGGTAAAAACCGGGGGATTACCCTCGGTAGCGTTGCGAACTAACTGAGGCGAAAATGCCCATCGGCAAAGCTCGATTACGAATTAGCGATTACAGCCGGATGCGCAAAAGCCGGTTGAAACATAAAGAGCGTCACATCCGCATGATCTCTTTGTCGCTGACCTCGATGGTGGATATGTTCGCCATTTTGGTGATCTACCTTCTGACCAGCGCCAACACCGTCACGCAATGGCTTCAAATGTCTCATGCGATCAATCTCCCGCAGGGTAAGTTTGTTGAGATCCCAGTAAAAGCGGGAACCCTCGAAGTCACCAAAGACACTTTATACGCTAACAATGAAAAGCTCATCTCGATCAAAGAGATTGAAAATGGTCCTTTCCTTGTAGCTCCTCTGCGCGCTTGGTTAAAGCAGCAGCCAACGACTGAGGGTTTCATTAACCTCGTCGGAGATCGCCAGATCTCTTTTGGAGCCGTAAGAAGGATCGTCGCTACTTGCCAAGAGTCCGGATTTTCGAACGTGAATCTAGCCATTCAACCAAACTGAAAAAAACAGCCTTAGATCTAGGGTTTTGCGGGCTCGCGCTCTGCCTAGTCAAACGAAAGGTTACGCTGCTTTTTTAATGTCTATAGAGATGATGCTTTTTCCGATCGACTTCATCGTTGTCTCAAAATCAGACTGCTCTAGGGGAAGTTTTAGGATTCTATCGAAGTGGTGGGTATCAAACTTATCTTTGATCTCGTCGGTATCGGTCGTAGCTAAGAATACCGGCATCGTTTGAGTCAATTTCTCGTGCTTGATAACTTTCATGACGTCATCTACTGGCATCTTTCGCATATCAGGCGTCAAAATAATCGCGTCGGGCATGTGGTGGAAAATTAGAGCTAAGCCCTCGACTCCATCTCGGGCAAAAATAATTTCCGCTCCCCAGCGTTCCATACACTGGTAGAAGATCTCTCGTCGCTCAAAAGCAGGCTCCACCACGACCAAACAAGGTTTGGTACGAGTCTTCTTCTGTTCCGCAGTCAGTGCAGAAGTTCGGCTAATCGCATGAGGAAGCAAAAGATGGAACGTCGAGCCTTTCCCTTCTTCGCTCTCCACCCAAACGTTACCATCATGAAGTTGAGAGATTTGCTTGGCGACCGTCAGTCCTAATCCTCTTCCTTCAGGACTAGAATGATCTCTAATTTGAGAAAATCTATCGAATAAGCGCTGCATCTCTCGCGGAGGAATGCCTTTGCCTTGATCCTTTAAAGTGATGATGACCATGGGATACGGCGGATCCGTTTTTCGTCTTCCTTGGAACGAAGTCACTTGAAGGAAGATGTGCTTGCCCGCATCAGTAAACTTTAAAGCGTTAGAGAATAGATTTTGCAACAACTGCCGAATGCGATCGGAGTCTGCCAATACCTTCCATTGAGGAATCTCGTTCTCATATTTGAACAAGACTTTCTTTTCATTCGCCTGCTGACTGTGATCTTTATGAAAGTCTTTTAGAAAATCGTTAACCGCTACCATCTGATATTGCGGTAAAAACCCTTGTTCGAAACTCATTACATCTAAGAGATCATTAACGAGCTTAATTCCTTGGACCGCTTGGCGTTTGATGCGCGTAAGAAGTTCGTGGTGATTGGCGGAAAGGGTATGCTTTCCGCTATGGGCATTTAAGATCATCGAGGCGCTGGATTGAATGAGTCCCAACGGAGATCGTAAGTCGTGCGCGCAAACCCCTAAGAACTCTTCTCTCTGTTTTACTATGGTTTCATTCTTTGCAATTCGAGTCATTTGCTCGCGGATCACATCGTCTTGCTTCCGCCGCTCTTCCGCTTCATGGCCTCTAAGCCGTAATCGCAACGCTAACTCGTGCGGTCGAATGGACTCTTCAAAAAAATCGTTAAACCCTAACTCCGGCATCTTTTCTAAAAGATGGTGATCGACGTCTTCGTAGATCCAAAAGATGGCGGCATGCTTAATGGGGCTTTGGGTCTTGGTTCGAATAAGAGCTATTAGAGGCTTCGCCCAAGCAACCTCTTTATCTCCAAAGAAGATCGCGCAGCAAGTGCCGACATTTTTGCCTTCAAGTTGAAGCGGCAGCCAATTTTCGATCTCCCCCGCAGGAAGATTGGTAGGAATTTCCACCCAATGAACGAGCCTACCTTGTTGGGCGAGCAGGATGCACAAAGGAGAAAAACGCTGAGCCTCAAAGCGGGCGGGGCGTCGCGTCACCCAATATATAATTTGTTTTTCAGTCGGCATGCGTCGGGGAGATCCCCAACTTTAATCGACGTAATTTGAGCAAAAGTTAAGCAAATAAGGAGGTAATGCGACTACGCGTTCAATTTCTTCCAGGCCTCGTCTAACTTCTTTAGGTACCGGCCTGTACGTACCTCTAATGTGCTGTCAGGAGCCTTCTGCTTTTTGACTTCTTCATAGACCTTTCGGCCAGCCTCTTTATTGGGAACAGTGGCGTATAGCTCTATTAGCAAGATGGCAGCGCGGATTCGGTTATCACCGTACGATGCGTCATAAGCTTTTTGTGCGGCAGGGAGCGCCTCAGGAAACTTTTTCGCGCTCTGCATCACGCGCGCCGCCGCAAAATGGAACGTAAACTCTTTGGGGTAAAGCGCTTGGTATTCTGCGGCTAGCTTAATCGCAGCATCGGTCTCACCTGCGGACTCCAAACAATCTATCCGCTCTATCGCAAAACCTCGTGGAGAAACGCCCGTGGGAAGCGTACTTGAGAGTGCTGCCAACTTTTCCGCCGCCTGTTTCCAAACCTTTTTAGACTCTTCCCCTCGTCCCAGTTTTTCTAAGATCATCGCTTCGAGTTCCAACATGTCGGTGTCCGCCATCCCGATCTCTTCTTTGCGAACATCATTCGGCATTCCAGGCGATTTCGCGACAACCGCTTCAACTAACTTTTTCTTTTCTGCGTTAATTTCATTAGCTTTGAACTTACTCAGGTAGTCCATACTCCATACCAACGCCAAGGGAGAGTCCGGAAATTCGGCTAACAAAACTTCATAACCATGCTTCTTAAGATCATCGTTCTCGGCATGCTCCACAAAATACGTGCGGGCTATCTCATA
>JBBQIT010000213.1:0-7267 GCA_038325205.1 Bdellovibrionota bacterium | reverse complement strand
CGTTTGGTAAGGAGGGAGCAATAACTGGTCCAGCTACCACCGTGAACACCATTTTATCGTCGATAAAATGCGTTTTTATGTCTTTAATTCCCGTGCCCCACGTCGATTAATTAGATAAAAAAGTGAAATGGATCGTCGCGTTATTCAGCCCTCATTATTTCCGCAGATGAGGAAGAGTAGTCTTCATGGCGGTGATCTTTCTCTGGGAAAAAGAAAAGTACGACGGCCAATTGCAGTTAAAGCACCAATGCATCTTACTTTGAACTCGTCGGTCGCGGGCGGACCCAGATCCTTTGTTCTTCCAAAATATCGGAACTTTATTATCTCGATTTTGAAAGAGCAGTCCAAGAAGTGTGGCGTAAATATCTATGAGCAGTCGATCAATTCAAATCATTTACATTTAGCAGTGCTAGCAAAGTCGAGAAGAGGACTTCAAAAGTTTTTTTGCGCGATTTCGGGCAGGATTGCCCAGTTGGTAACGGGATCGAAACGTGGGAAGCCACTTCTGGAAAAGTTCTGGGATCATATTCCTTTCAGCAGAATTGTATCCTGGGGCTTAGACTTGAAGCGCGTATTGGCGTATGTGCAGCGAAACCAAAAAGAAGCAGACGGCGAAGCCGAATACTCACCTCGAAGAAAGATCTCGATCTCGTCATAGCTCCACGACCCGGTCCCGTCCTCCTCCTTACCAAACGGCACGGGGGTGGGTGGGTGGGTGGGTGGGTGGACAAAATAGAAACGCTCCGAAGGAGCGATACCTTCTAATTAATTAGCCAGCCCTTGGTTGTGCAAAACCTTATTTTGCATATCACCCCGGTCATCCGAATCTTTGCAGTACGGATACAGAAACAAACCCAACTTCAGCATCTCTTTCATCGATAACCCATCTTCGGGTATCACGATCTCTACGTTGAATTCAGGGCGCACCGGGAAGATCACTCGTCGGCCTCCGCGACTGGGCTTCTCCGAGGCGTTCACGCTAATTCGCGTTGTTGGCTCCGATTGAGTCATTGGCGACGGCCGTTCGGCTCGAGGAGTCTTTTCCTTGGGACCGGCGGTCTTAGCCTTGCGCTCTTTCGCATGAGCGACATTAGACTTTTCTAAAACCGACTTTTCCCACGCAATAGGATCTTTGCACCACGCTTGATAGTCCTCTAAAGAACTTTTCACGCGAGACTTATAAACTTTCAGAGTGTTGGGTTGGACGTTGTTATTCTTGTTACGGAAGCGATTAACTAACACTTCCAAATTGTGGAGCATGTAGTCCACAGTGTCTTCGCCTTCGTTAAGGATCGAGAACAGATTATTGCAGGCGGTGAGCCGGCAACTGATCGTGTGCTCATTGAGAATCGACTTATTGCCCGCGAACTCTAAGAACTTGATGCATTCATCAGTGTCGCTGATTAGCGACATCTGGTTTTTTGCGGATGCTTCGTCGCTCACGTCCTTAAGCAACTTCATGTGTACTCCTTGTAATTCTCGGTACTCTTTTTTATCTTTTTTTCCGTTTAGGCGAGCGTGCCCCCCCAGGCCAGCTCTCGGATTGTTCCTCTACATAACATAGAGATCTCGCCCAATAAACTACTGAAAATAAAAGCTTTTTGTCCTAGGGGCGTCAAAGTCTGGAAAGGCTTATCTGGCTTGGGAGAGAAGGATTTTAGAAATTTCCTGAAACCCCTGGCCTTCGCTTAACTTTGTCAGATAGCGCGGGTGAGATTTCATTTTCGCGAGATAGGGTTGGATATTTGCGACCCCAACCGTGTGCGTAAAACGTGCGAACATGGGCTCGTCGTTGGGGGAGTCGCCACAAAATATGATTTCATTTTCTGAAATGCTGCGGAGCTTTCCCTCAGTGGCTATCAATTTTTCGCACGCTGTTATCTTGGTGTGCTTGCCCATCCAATAGTTCACATGGATAGAGCTTAGCTTTGCGGTCACCTCTGGCTGCGCCGAGAGGTGGGTTAACACCTCGGAGATCTGAGCTTCAGTTAGAAAAGGGGGCTCTTCGGCGAAATCAATTGCGACATCGTATCTGCGATATGGTTGATCCGACGCCAGCTTCAAAGCCGGGATCTTAATTCTTAGCTCGTTAAAAAGATCGTAAAGGCGAGGTTGGGGGGCGGTGTTTAACTTTCCTTCTGTCGCTGTGACTTTTAGTTTTTCTCCCTCACGGGTGATGAACCCAGCCCCATTCTCAAATATCATGGCATCGATGGGGAACAGTCTCATCATACAATCGGCCCAGCCAGCCGGCCTTCCAGATACGATCACAGTCCAAAAGCCTTTCGATTTTAGATCCTCAAGGGCAGCAAAAGTTTTTGGCAAAAGGCTTTGCCCCGAAGTTAGGGTGCCGTCGAGGTCGGTAAACACTGCTTTGATCTGTTTTACTGGAAGCTCAGTCAGAGAAAGAGGGCTCATCGCGCGTCAGGGCTCCGGTCGGAATGGTCGCTCGTGGTTTGGTTTGGCATTCTGCCAGACGGATAGCTTTTGGGAACCGGATTGCCGTCATTGGCGGTTGAAGGGGCGATGCCTACCAAAATTTGTTCGATCATTTTCCCCACAAAGTCTTCCTTCCGGAACGCAAACAGATGGCCGCGTCCTGAGCTATCAAAGAGTTTATGGCAACCCAATAGGATTCCCCATAGTAAGAATACCACTTGAAGCGCTTCATCGTCGTCTTTGGCATTAAACTGAGGGGAGTGAACAATAAATTCTTTAAGCCGGTCTAAACTGGAAAGCGTTACGCTCATGAGTCGCGTTAACGTCGTTCCGTGAATTTGAACTTCTTTCATTCCTTTGTAGGAATAGAGAAGGAAGTCGAAATACTCTCCGTAGGGGCCGTAAAAATCGAAGAAGGCTTCCGCGATATCCGCAAGCACTTTTGCCACCGGCGGCTTTTTTCGCGCAGCCGTGGCCTTCTTTAAAATGAGGTCTATCTCGGCATCAAAAACCTCAGCCCCTTTAAGCGCCAAAGACGCGAAGATATCTTCTTTCGACTGGAAGTAGCGATAGATGAGTCCTACTGAGATCTCAGCCTCTTTGGCGACGTCTTGGAGGGTGGTCTTAAGAAAGCCCTTCGATTCAAAGCAGCGTCGGGCCGCTTCAAGGATATCGTTGGTTCTCTGCGCTCTTTCTCGTTCTTTTCGTTCTTTTACGCCCATAAGTCCTGCTTCTTGCTAGCAGGAATTCCATTTCAAAGCAAATGGGGGTACGCCCCTAGGCTACCTATGACGGGTGTCCTTAAGGCCTCAGCCTAGATTATTTCTTGTTGCCCCATTGGTAAACCGCGACTCCTCCCGCGATTCCTGTCATGGGATTTCGGACGAAGAAAGATCCTGGGAGAGTAATTTCTTTGAGAAGAGAGGTACTCGAGGAGATTTTTTGCTTTAGCTCAAATCGGAAAAACCGGTTGGGTAAGCTGGGAGGGACGGCAGCCAGATCGAATTTGCGATCGTTGCTCATGTTGAGCGGCAAAATGGGACAAAGCCCGCCAATCATGTCGGCGTCGTTGCATACCGTAAAGCCGGTGATATCGGGATAATGGGCACGAACCGTCCATGTCGCTCCGTTCTGAGCCTCATAGAAAAGAGTTCCGGCGCTGAGTCTGAAACGCACATTCGTATTCGCTCCTGTAGTTGGGGGCGAATTGAAATTTAGTTGGCAAGCGAGATCGGAGCCACTTTTTGAACAGTTCTGGGCAAGCCTTCCGGTTTCCAAAATGGTGGTGAAAGCCGCGGTCAGGCTAACTTCATTCTCGCTGGCTGAATTGAAAGTTTTGGTCAAGTGAGTGGCGGTAGAAAAGGAAGAGGATGCGAAATAGACAAGCCCGCCAACAATGGCAGCGCCTGCCATCAATTCGATTAAGCTGACTCCTTTTTGCCTGTGGCGGTTTTTCATAACTTCTTTTAAAAATCCTGTGAGATTGAGGCCAGCTCTACTCGAGAGTCAGGAGTACCACTGGTGTGATTAACGGGCGTCCACACTACCCCGACGGTAAATAGAAAAGTTTCTCCCGCATTTCGCACCACGCTAGCGGTAGTTTGGTTACAGACATCAGTTCGCACCGTTTTAGTCGTTACATTGATGACGTCGATTCTGAAATAACGATTCGCGGCTTGGGCTCGCAGTTTTAGCAGCGCCGTAGGAGGCAAATCGGCCAGGGGGTAGGGCTGGGACAGCGTTCCGTTCGCGGGATTTTTCAGATTAACATAGCTGCATAACTTGTAACCGGGCGGAACTTTCGAGACAGGGTCAATATTCATAACCACGGCAACACGAGCCACCGGACGTGAAATAAAATACTCCAGAAGTTCTGTGGCATAAGCTTCGGCTAAAAAGACCTCGCGAGATCGAACTTCCGAGTTTCGAGAGTTGCGAATGACGTTAAGCGCTGCCAAGCTTCCGATCGCAAGGATGATCCCCGCGGCGAGCGCCGTTACGAGACTTCCGGCATTATTCAATCGAGTTTTCATCACAATGCTGTCACACCCTTATACAGGGGTATCGGAATAAGTTAGTTAAAACCTTAATAGTAAAGCGGTTTCTATAGCTATTGAGAATGGTTACCGCGTTGCGTATAATATGAGTCTCACTTACTAAATTCGCACAATCCTTCTTTCTTACTGGGAGACGGGGATGATTCGGAAAAATCCTTTTCACTTTTTATTCGGAAACATTCGGGGCGGAGCGGAAATACCCCTCGCCATTGGATGCTCCATTGTTCTTGGCGTGATGGCGTTGAACTCCATTCATAGCGCGCTTCAACACGAGAAAGCGACAGTCACGTCAAACCGACGATTGCAGTATTTCTACGATCTGGAATTAGAAAGTCGCTCGCTGCTCTTTCAGCAATATCCAGCAGCGATTCCTGCGGTCGGTTCTGGCTCCAATACCCAGGGGATGAATATTCCGATCGCTCAACCTCCGCAAGTCATGCAAGCCGGTTTGTTTTTCTCTCCTACGCTAATCTATTCGTTATTAAGTCTGATTCAAAATGGCTGGAGCAAAGGCGAATATGACCCGCAGGCGCAGGTAGGAGCCCCAACTAAGAAGGGAGAAAACACTCAAGATCCGTCGGCAAGCATACTCGCTAATACCGGTAAGGTTGGCGGGGGTTCAGGCTCGGTTACTCATTTTACCGCCGCTTCCGGCGGCCAGACGGAATATTGCGGTGGAGTCGATTTTACGGGAGGATCGCATTCGGGCTCTCAGCTCTGTCTTGCCTTCCAAAAAACTGCGGTTGTCACTTGTAACTCGACGGTAGATTTCGGCGATCCATTCGCCATTCGATGGTTTATTAACTCGAAATATAAATCTCTTATCATCCAAGATACCGATCCTAACAGCGGCACTGCTTTCGCGGACAAGCTTACCGCGCAAAAAGTGTGCGACCTCACCGGAGATCATCCCACCCTGATTTCTTACTCAGACTATTCCATTTACGGCGTCGGCACCGGCTATAAATCTCCGGGTAACAACACGATGGGCCGTTGGACTGGTAAAAGTTGGTACGTCGACAACGCGGCTTCGATGGGCAACGACTGGCTCGCCGAAGTCCACTGCGGCTGTCCTCCCGCTTGTGTGCCCAACTTAAAAGGCGGCGTGATCACCTTCGAGGAGTTCGACGAAGGACAGATCATCGATGCGGTTACCAATGCCCAACTTTTAAAAGATCATGGGGTCACCATGAAATCACTCTTGGGCGATCAGCTACAGGTCGTGAAAATCGCCCGAGAAGGAGAGTCCGAGCCAAATATTATTGCCTACTTGTCAACGAAATCCTCAGGCAAACCTAATCACAATCGACTTATCGACTCTGCCGACGAACAAAGAGCGGGCCATCGTGCGCTCGCGACCACCGACGTGTTTGACTCGAAGAATTTCGCCTTCGAGGCAGATTACGCCGTACCAGTAAGTCACCTTTCCATCGATCTTCTCGACTTAGATGGCGGAGAATCTTGGACCATCGAGGCCTTTGATTCCAAGAATAAGAAAGTGAACAGCACCGTGCTGACTTTTAAGACTTACGGAGCGGCAAGCGGCAACGAAGCTATCACGACTTATTCGATGACAAATAAGGATGCCAATATCAGCCGCGTCGTCTTTACCGGCAGTAAGTCGATCAAGATATTTGGTTGGGCCTTCGATAACTTCGATACCGGCCTGATTAAATGCCCCTAGAAGCCTGATTCCTACTGGTTCGTTCCTCTAGCGGCCTAGCAGCTCCCCGCTCGGCCGTCCTATGTTATTTGGCCTTAAAACTCATCGAGATAAGGCATTTGCCCCGAAAAACCATCCTTTCCCCCTCGCCAGGCCTATGAGCCGTCCCGGAGGTACTTCCGGTCGCTTTGAGAAACCCTGTCCGCATGGTAGGGTGCCGAGCTTTCTGAGGAAGGAATATCCCAGGCAGAGCGAGTTTTATGGGGCAGGGACATTCAAAAAATGAATGACCTTCAAAAATAAAATTTAGTTTACTAAAGTGTTGGATTGACGAGGGTTTTCGTTAAACGACAATATACGGAGGCTGAGCATCAACACACCGTGCAGTTGGATTTTGGGGTTCTCTCTTTGAAAACGACAGCCCACTTTTAGCGCGGTTAGGGTATTTGGGGTACAAAGGAAAACGACATGGATAACGACTTACAAAAGACGGACAACATCACTAGCGAAGGCAACGACAGTTCCCCCAGCCAGGACAAGGGAAATGGCAAGGGGAATGGCCACGACCTTAGTGCCGGTGGCAACGGCGCGACTGCTCCATTCGACGAGACCCCACCGGCCCCCGCAGAGTCGGCCCCACGACACAAAGATATTTTTGAAAAGTGCATGAACTTCAACGAGGCCAAACAGGTCCAAGACCTAGGTCTCTATCCGTATTTCCGTCCTATTGAATCCGCTTTAGGAACTCAAGTGGTCGTCGGCGGACGCCGCAAGATCATGGTCGGATCCAACAACTATTTGGGTTTGGCGCAAGATGAACGAATCATCGAAGCTTCTACCGTAGCACTGCGAAAGTTTGGCGCGGGCTGCACGGGATCTCGTTTCTTGAGCGGCACTATTAGTTTGCACGAGCAGTTAGAAGACGAACTGGCGAAGTTTCTTAAGCGCGAAGCCGTACTTTTGTTTTCAACCGGATTTTTTGCCAATATCGGTGCGCTGCAGACTCTATTAGACGACGGCGATTTCATTCTTTGTGACCGCGAAAACCATGCCAGCATTGTCGATGGCTGTCGCATGTCGAAGGCCAAGACGGTTCCGTACGCCCACA
>JBBQIT010000212.1:0-7356 GCA_038325205.1 Bdellovibrionota bacterium | reverse complement strand
GATCCCAACATAAACATGAGCACTACCCAGCGCATTCCAAACCCTTCCTTGCGATAAATGAATTACCTGTCTTGTTGATGCCATTGGCGTTAGGCGAAGACAATGCTTTGTCTTAACCCTTGCCCAGGTTCTGCGGCCATTCGGATCAGACGCAAGACTCAAAAAATCGACGTGAGTCGGTCACTACGGTTGCGTGAAATAAATATTTCGGAATGCAAAAGCTGGAAAGAGGAGGCTATCGAAAGGCACTAGAGTTTCTGGAAGCTTTCGTCGCGTGAAAAATAAAAAAGGCGCGGAGAGAGGAGTCCTCTCTCCGCGCCTTAAACTATGTTTACTCGCCTCGATATTCGCGTTGTACAGACTGTTTTGCCTTTTTCTGATATTTCGAGCGAAGGTGTTTTTGCCCAGGGTCACCCAGGTGCGGATCCGGATAACGCGGTTCACAGAAGGGGCGTGGGATCAATACCTCGTCGTTAAGTAGACGATGCATATTGGACGTATCGATGCCACCTAGCACAAGGCGGGTGTCACCACCGTCGATTAAAAGTAGAGTGGGAGCGCCATCTTCTCCGTTTTGGTTGATGAGCCCTTTTTCTTTCATGTAGGCATGAAGGGTCCGATAGGCTGCTTGGTCTTCGTAGACGTCGTCAAAGACACGAGATAGGACCATCCCCTTGAGCTTCTCTGAAACGGTGTTGCCGTTACGATCTGCTTGGCGATCGTCTGCGAGAGCTCTTTCAATATCTCTGCACGCCGCACATTTGCCCTTGGAGGTAATAAAGATTAACCATGGGACTGGCTTTCCCTGGTCAACGGCGGCCGCATGCTCTCGTTGAGCTTCGCCGTAGCGGAGCCATTCGCCTGTCCTAGCGCCTTTTTCAGCGGCTTGGTTTTCTTCCGGTGGGGCTGGAACGAATTCCTTTTCCGCCTTAGCTTTTACTTTTTTACCGGAATCGTCCTTGAAGGTTTTGGTTTCACCACTGGACCCTTTGGTCTCAATATTACTTTTGCGTGCAGGCTCCTCTCGACGAGTATCCTGACGCTTGTCGGAGATCTCCTCTTCAAGCACATAGTAGTAATCGCCCGTTCGTTCATCGTAATATCGAATGTAGCGTGGTGGTTCTGCGAACGCCGACAGCGAGGCAAAAGCCAGGAATGCGGCGCCAAGGTAACCAGATAGTTGTCTCGAATTCATAAAATCTCCTTCTCGTTAAAGAAGCTGTACAAACTTCTCTCGTCTATTGTCAAAGTAAGTCGGCCCTTTTACGGGGCTTTGACCGCAGATTCGGCTGCTGGCTTAAGCGCTTCTGCCCACTTCTTAATGGCTCCGGTTTCGGCATCGAGCTTTTTGAGAATATGGATCGCATCCAGCATGTCGTCCGGATAGTCATCTCTTCCGAGTTTTGCCTTTGGAAGGCTATCGTTTACCACCATCCAGTAGATATTGGCGGCATCTTCGGTAGGATGCAGCGATACTCCGCTATCACAGAATCGGAGTAAGTCATTATCGGGAGCGCCTTCTCCATGGCATTCTAAGCAGCCAGCCTTTTTGATGAGCTTTCCCGCTTCCCGAGTGAGCTGGTCGGCTTTAGATTCTACTGAAGGCATATCTCCGTCGCCGACCGTCTCCGCTTTACAAATCGCTCGACGCGATTGTTGGTGATAGTGGTGATGCTGCGGAAGCGAACGATCGATGCTGTAAATATTGCTATCGACCATTTTCAAGGGAGGATCGTTATGTCGTCGGACGATCGAGACCGAAACGTTGGAAACTTTACCTTGGATGACGCTAAATTTCCAATCCATGATCTTGATCACTCCCCCTAACTTCATCGGGGATTGGGGGATGGCAGGTAAGCCGTTTCCAGCTTCGCGGCCCCTACCTCGGCGAAGGCCACGAACGTACATGCGACCGGCATAGTTGCCATCGGTTTTGACGGTGCCCAACGGTAGACTCGCGGAAAGTACGCTGCCTGGCTTTGCTTCGAAGAACGAATTCTTGTCCACGCCTCGGGGATAGGTAATCGTTAGTCGAGTCATTTTTTCTTTATCCTCTTCCCCAATCACTGATTGCTGTTTTTCTCCGGGAATATTGGTTTGGAATTCATGCATACAAATAAACTCGCCCGTTTCGACCTGCCGGCCTGTCGTGATCTCGGCTCGCCAATCAAATCGAACATCGAGGGATTTCTGTCCTGGCTTTTGGGTTGCCACAATACCGCCGTACATGATCGCTACTTCATAGGGCTCTCCATTGGCGTCTTCCCCTGCTTCATTTTGGAAAGAGTCATCATTCGGCCGACTATAAACCACGAAGTACGGGTTGACGGTGGATTGAGATGCCTGGGGTTGGGGCTTGGGCGGGAGCACACATTTGGGCGCCAGCGCATCATTCAATTTGAGTTTGGCTAAATCGAATTTCCGCTGATCGACGTTAATAAGCCGTGATCTGTCGGTGTGACAGTTGTCGAGAACACAGCTTTCGTTGAACTGATTGATGCCCCATTGCGCCAGTGTTTTTCTCTTCTTCTTAAGATTATCTAAACAAAGGTTACAGGAGTTGGTGAGAGATTCACCCAGAGTCAACTTGGAAGCTTTGATCTTGTCGTCGGGCGAGGCTAGTAGATTTTCTAACTCGACCCAGCTAGTAGCATGTCTCCTGCGTCCAGCGGTTTTGGTGACATACCGATAGGTGTGGGCATCGAATTTGCATTCGACTGGCCCTACATATCTTCTATCGAGAGTATCTAGTCCGATCCACTCGGGAAGCGAGTACAGAGGCGGCGTTTGCGGCTTTTGCGGTTCGGCAAATCCCACAGCGTTCATTAACAACGCGATCGACAATCCAAGTAACCATTTCATTCGAACATCCTCCACAAAAGTTATCCCCGCCTTTTTCCGCGCTCAGCTGAAATTTCTGCGTACAAAGCGAACTTAAGAAGGTTCCTGTCATGCGTCAATTGGCTGGATGGTCAAGACTCGTGTTCTCGCGGTCAGTGCTTTAGGATGGACGCAGTAAAGAGTGAAGGTAAGTGGAAGTCCTCCCCCGCAGGGAGGACGGAAAGAGTTAGCCGTGGCCTTCTTGGCCAAAATTACAGATTTGAGTATTCATTGTGCTTCCCCTTTGTTTACTTTTCGCGTTACAGGATAAAGAGACAAACCTAAGTGATAGACACAATCTTTGTTGTCGGACTTTTGAAGAAAGGCAGTGAGTTGCCGTCGGAAAACTCGAATTCGCTCCTTCGCCTCTGGCAATAACTTGCTATCGATTGCCATCGTGACGCTGCTTTGATCTCGCTCTTCGACAGGAACTTCATCGAGGGCCAGCAGAGCTTTTTGAAGCACTGCTTTTTGTAGAATTTGGAAAGCACCATGGTTGAATGGATTTCCGACAGTAGTGAAGTTTTCTTCGCACCTCAAAGTTCCGTCGGTTGCGATCGTGACTAGTTCCAATCGTTCCAGTCGCGAGATCGCTTCCTTCGCAGATTGTTCCGAAATTCCCAAAGTGTCGGCTATCCAAAGCGGATCATTTCTGAAATCTTTCGTCGAAATTAACTCAAGAATCGCGAAATGATACCAGTCCGCTACGACCGCAAAAGTATCTACGGAAATGCGGCGAAACTTTGGCGAAGTCTTGCACCGTTGGCGAGCGGAGCTTAGGGTGCGCGACATCTGTTTTAGTCGTGTCATCTCCTCTGGGGTAAGCCCAAGTTTTCCGCTTACTCTTTCTACGAGTTGAGGCGTTACCGACCTCTTTCCATGTAGAATTTTGCATAAGTAAGAGGATTCCAACTTGAGGCTGCGGGCGAAAGCTCGTAGCGAGTAACGATGATTCGTTTTCACTCGACGCGAATATTCAGTCCGCAAGATTTCGTTAAGACCACGATAAGTGTCTGGTGTGCTCCCCACCATTTGCGAATCGCGATCTGCCGTGAGTGCAGATGCCTGTCCAATGGTTTCCATTGTTTGAGACATATCGAGTCGCGACGCCTCTTGTCAAATATTATTTAGACAACTGTCTAAAACGAGATTATAAGGCAAATAGCCAATATAATTAATAATAATAGAAACCGAGGTCAGGGTTATGCGGAAATTGGTTGATTCCAGGTCGGATAGTTCGCAAGGACTTCCATATCCTCTATAAGGTAGGACTGTACGTAAATTTTTTCGCCAAGTTCTACCCAGGCATGGCTAGCTAGAGGAGACAGCGTAACCCCGATCTTTAGCGTAGCGGGGTGGCGATTGATATTTAAGACAAACCAAGTGACCACCGCTTGATCAAGACAACGAATCGCGAACGGCACCCAACGATATCCCTTGGTCACCGATCGATAGAGCGCATCGGGGTCTTGCACGCATTTTGAAGGGGCACGACGAAACTTCTCACCGAGACGCTGAAAAAACGCTACCGTTCTTTCAAGGCCAACGAACTTTGTGCTCAAGTAGGATACCGCGATCAATAATGTGTACATCATAATTGTCGACTAGCATTTTTTAGGGCGGGACGTAAAGGCAAAATCAGAACTGTTATTGTTATTCGCTTAATTTTGCTTTTGGCTTTTCGGAGTTTCCGTCCCAAACGGCGAGACAAGAATCGAGACGTTGTCCTGCAGAAGCACAAAGTTGTGCGAAACTTTGGTGCGCTACTGCCCAACCTTTCACGGCAAGAATCTCACTGGTAAGTAATCGCTTATATTCGGTGGCGAGATCGTTGGCGTTCACCAGGCCTCGCTGGAATCTCTTTAAGTTATCTGCGTAAATACGACGGGCGAGTGACAGCGTTTTTTCTCTAGATTTGGCGGTGTCGACAGAAATTTTCAGGGTCGCTTTTGCCGATTGCCACTCCTTCATAGCGGTTCGTTTAGTCTGTTCAAATTCGAGTTCAGCGATGCCCCTGGTCTTAATCTTGGTCTTATACTCGGAATAGGTGACCAGCCCATCGAAAATGGGAACGGTTAGAGTCAGTGTTCCAGACCAGTACGCGCCACTTTGTACTGCGGTCCCTGGACGCAGATCCGAACTATAGCCTACATTGAGATCCAACGAAGGAAACATCCTCCCCCACGATTCGTCCACGCGTTTGTCGGCTGCTAGCACTTTCTTTTCATACGCGACCCAATCGGGCCGCTTTAGGACACTACTCGCCAGTTGATCCAAAGCTACCGTTCCGTGCTTTTCAAATCGATCTCTCCAAGGCCAAGCGATCTCGAGCCTATCGTGTCCCAAGAGGGATACCAGGTCCGCTCGAGCTTGCTCCACTTTGATATCCGCGTCTCGTTTTTCCGCTAGTGCATTTTCTAAGTCGATTTCGATTTTATCAACCTCCTGAGCAGGGAGAATGCCTCTTTTGTAGCGTTCTTTACTGATGACCCCCAATCGCTCCGTAAGTTTTGTAGTCTCTTCAAAAACTTTGGTTTCCATTTCTGACTGAAGTACTGAGACCAATGAAGTCGCGGCTTCAAGTTCTGATTTAAGGATGCTGGCTTCTATGAATTGGGTTTGGGATTGTTCTTCAAACCCAGCGGCCTTGAAAGAAGATAGGTCGGAGCCAAAGCGAAAGAGGTTCAGCGTTCCATTGGCACCAAACGAGCGAATAGTGCTGTTGTTATACTCCGAAGAGCGAAACTCGGAAGCGGTTCCGGTGATTCGAGGTAAAAAGGTGTAACCAGAGGGCAGGTTCGTAGCTTTGGTCTCTTCTAGTTTCTGTTTTTGAATGCCTACTTGCGCATTTCTCTCAACGATAGCAGTGAGAGCTTTCGCAAAAGAAAGCTTAGCTTCATCAATCGCCTGTGTTGCAGGCGTTTCAGAGGCAAGTAAAGGGGCACTCAATAAAATTGAAATCGCAACGAGCACAACGGTCAGAACTTGTTTTGGGCGAGGGAGAGGCTTGAAGCGTAACCACGCTAGAACCGATCCCGAGCTAGCTAGCCAACTGGCATGGAGTGCCGGAACCAAAAAGAGGGTGAAGAGCGTCGACACCCAAAGTCCGCCGGCGACGGCAATTCCCAACGGCTGAAGAATCTTTCCGCCTTCTCCCGCTCCTACTGCGATGGTGAGCATGCCTAAAATAGTAGTGAGTGACGTGATAAGAATGGGGCGCAATCTTTTACGAGCGGCTTCGGTCACTGCGGCGATTGGCGACATGCCTGAAGCGAAAAGCTTCTTTGCAAAATCAACCAAGAGAATGCTGTTTGCCACGGCTATTCCATTGAGCAGGATGACACCCAGGATCGAGTTCAAGGAAAGGGTGCTGTGGAACACATAAAGCGACAACAGCACGCCAATGAAACCTAATGGAACCGATACCAAAACGATCATAGCTTCAACGAGGCTTCCAAACTGAATCAAAAGCGTTAGAAAAATGAGAAGGACGGAAAGTCCCAAGGCCGTGCCCAGCTGTCGAATAGCGTCATTAAGTTCCTGGTCGGCATCTTCAAACCGAATGGAATAGCCATCTGCTAACAGCGCTTTGTGTTCTTTTTCCCAATCGACCACAGATTTCTGAACTTTTTTGAGAACGGAGGCTTTCTGACCCTCTTTCGACTTGTCCAAGCGTCCTTCGAGTCGGCATATCTCTTGGCCATCCAATCTGAAAATAGAATGGACGGCTCGTACCGCCTTCACGTCCACCAAAGAGTTGAGAGCGATGATCTTGGACCCTACGCCGATGGGAAGGCTAGAGATCTCCTCAGGAGTCTTAATGGAGCCCTCCGGAAATCTCAGCACAATAGGGGTTAACTGAGTTCCGATCGGAAATTGCGTCACCTGACGTCCTTGGGTGGCCACCAAAGAGAGGTCAGAGAGATCACTAGGCCGAAATCGATAGCCGTCTTTGGCCAGCCGTTGCCATTGTTCCATATGGGGTTGGAATACAATCATTCGTTCAGGCGTGACGTTGGGAATAGCTCTAAGGCGAGAATAGAATTTATTCTCTTCGAATAGGTCGGTGAGACTTCGGGTAATCGCCGCTCTTTTTTCCTTTTCCGGACCTAAAACGGTTAACTGCATTTGGGGAGGATCGGGAATGGGAAGCTCGCTGGGATTCCAAGACGAGACGTAAAATCTCAAGAAAGGCGTATTTTGAAATCGCTTTTCCATTTCATCCCACGCCGCTTGCATGTCCCGCTTATCTTTTAACCGGGCGAGAATTTGGCCTGCATTCGGGTCGTAGATTTCACTGTAGGTATAATCGAGTCGATCTCCAAGAAGGCGTACGACTTCGCGCTCTATCTCGTCTAGCTTCGCTTCGAGCTGACGGGTCGAAGCGTTTCCATCGGCCTCCAGATCAAGCACCACCCAATCCGTATCCGGTTTTCCGACCACCTCTTTAGGCAATCTGGGAAGTACCGCGATACC
>JBBQIT010000211.1:0-7401 GCA_038325205.1 Bdellovibrionota bacterium | reverse complement strand
TGGTCATGGCATACCCGGGTCCTCTAGAGCTTCCAGAGCGCTATCGCTTCTCAGTTGATTTTAGTTTTGCGAAGCTTGTGTCAGATGACAAGCGACCTCTGGTACGTATTCGCGTTCGAAAGTCGTTAGAACGCTTTCAGGATTTCTATACCGGATGGCTAGCTTATTCTTCGGATGGTTTAGAAGAGCGAGTGCTTCTGTATCGGATTGAGCACATCTTAAGGATGGAAAAGCGCCTATCTGAGGCGAACTAGCCTATTTACCGGATTGAGGCGGCGTCTTCGTCAATTCATCTATCTGAGCCAACAACTTCTCTAATCCCGCAATGCCCGCGCTCTCGGGAGCGGCGGCCGCTGTTTCCTTCGCCGCGTTGGCCTGTGGAGCGAGTAAATCTTCGACTTTATCAACGATAGATTCACTAGACGGCGATACGGATTGAAAAGAAGGTTCTATCTTGGCTTCTTCCAGGGGAACGGCTCGGGCGCCAATGGAGCTTGGCTCGGAAGCCCCTAATACCACACTCGCCCTACCCGCGTTTTCAAAACCTACGAGCTGCTGTCTGAGATCTTCGTTCTCTGCTTTAAGCGTGCTTAACGTTCCGATCTCTTCTTGAAGAATTTCGTACTCTAATAATTTCGACTCTAAGTACTTAACTTTGTCCCGCAACTCATCGTTTAACTTCGATAGTTCGTCGGAAGGGGCAGCTTCGGGAGTATCTAAAGCGGTGACTTGAGTTTTTAGCTCTTGCAACGTGCGTTGGGCATCGTTCATCTCGGCAAGGCTATTTTCTTGGGTGAACGTGCGAGCCTCAGGCCCCGGGGCCGCCATGGGCAGCACCGTATCCATCGTATTGCCCGCTTCTTTCACCCGGCGCACTAACATCCAAAGAAAGGTTAAAAAAAGCGTCGTTACGACGAGAATCTCAAGGACCAATAGATAGGCGTATGACCCTTGGAGTACTTTTATGAAAATTCCCATAGAGAATCTCTGCCTATCTCGACGAGATCCTTTCGCCGATAACGGCTCAGGATAAATTCTGCGCGCAAGGCGCGTCAGAATTTAATTATATCGGAAATGGATAGTGCGTGAAACCTCAATCCCTCGTCTTACTACTCCCCAGTATGAGGCTTGCGGCGGCCTGCTTTGATGTCAGAACGGTGCTTCTTGGCTTGCAGCGTGCGTTTCTTTGCCGCATGGGTCTTTTTCGTCTTCACCCGCTTGGGAGCCCGATAAAAGAAAACAGCTAATTTTTCTGCCATGCGTTCAAAGGCGGCGCTGAGGTTTTGTTCCTGAGATCGCCGTTCGGTAGCCATCACAGTGATTCCCGTAGGCAGATGAACCATACGGATGCCACTCATGCGCTTATTACGGTTCTGTCCCCCAGGTCCGCTTCCTTTGGTATGGGTAATCTCTAAGTCTTCGAGCTTAAGGTGTTCTCTGGGGTCCATACCTAAACTATGACATTTGCAGTCGTTTCAGAAAAGCCCTCTTGTCTGTTTTCCGACGGCTACCGATAAGGTTTATAGCCCTTGGCGTGTGGTGTTTAAACGTGACGCACGGAGTAATAAAAATTGTGCTATTTCCCTAACATTTTTTCTGTCGGAAGCCGTTAAGTGAATGAGCCCTCGTAGCATCCATTAAAATTGCTGGGCTCAAAAAAAATACATGTTTCAAAATCCCACAAACGAATTTCAGATCATTCTTAAGGCGATCAGCTATCTGAAGACCCATTGGTGGCTCTTCGCGCTAGAAGTCGCGCTCATCTACGGCGTTTCGATGGTTAAATTCTATCGAACAGATCCCGTATATGAATCGACGGCTACTCTCCTCATCGATTCGTCTCGTCGTCAACTCTATCAATCGGTGATGATGCCTGGAGTTTCGAATTTAAGTAACGCACGTAAACAGAACATGGCCTTCCTACTTTCGAGTCAGGAAGCTATGGAGCGATTCCGTAATCAATTTACTGATTTTTATAATAACGAAGGCCGTCCCGTCTACCTAAGGCCCTTCTTCCCAGGTGGCGTGGCTTATCCTTTGGATGCTTTCCGAAACTGGATCTCTCTTAACTGGGATCGAAATAGCGACATCTATAACGTTCGTTGTACTGCCACGAGCCAAGACGCCGCCTATTCCATTTGTCTCACCTACATGAATACGATTCAGGCTTACTACCCTGAAGTAGGACAACGAGATGTGATGATGAAAAGAGATTTCTTAAGTCGTCAGATTTCGAGTCTCACCCGTCAATTGGCGGAGCGCGAATACAACCTCGCCGACTTCCAAAAGAAGAACGAAGATTTCATCAATTTCATCATGCTCAATATCGAAGGCAAAGGCTTGCAGAGAATGCGTGGCCAAGCTCTCGACCTTCGTCAGCAATTAGCGACGAACCGCGCTCTAAAACACTTGATCATGAATGTTCCTAAAGCCAAACGTGGTGAGCACACGGCTCAAGATGCTTCTATTGCCGCCCTCACCGGCCGCTTGTCGGAATTGCAATACCAATTGACCCTGCAGAGACAAAGCGCTGGCGTCGACAAAGAAGAGAGAATTAAGTCGATTGATATTGAAGTTAATCGCGTGGAAAATGCCTTAGGTCAACTCAATGACCAAGAAGAGCTTGCTTACCTTAAAAACCCGATCGAATCGACAGAAGTAAGACGTCGTCTCTCTCAATTGGAATTAGAGTTTAGAACCGATACCATTAAGCTTCGTGACGTCGAGCGCGAAACGACTGATATTCAGATGAAAGAGAAGAAGTATCAACAACAACGTCTTGAGTACGACAGACTTCAAGCCGAATTGATTCACAAACGAAAACTCTTAGCTTCCCTCTTCCAAAAAGAGCAGGAGACTGAACTAGAGCTTTCTGCCGGTAATGCCGAAATTTTCCGTTTGCAAGAGCCCAGTCGTAGGGGAAATCGCATTGAGCCGCAGCTCTCGAAGCATCTTTACGCTTCTCTATCTTTAAGCATCTTCGCCATTGTCGCGACAACCATTTTACTCATTGCCCTCGTTCCTCGGTTAGACAGTGAAGCCGAAGTGCATCGCTTAAACCTCCCCGTCTTGGGTAAGATTCCTTTGATGCGACGTCTCTCTTCCACTTTCGACGAGCTCCCAAGCTTCGGAATGGAATACCTTAAGATCATGAACTACCGTATCTTGAGGGAAACCAAAGATCTCAAGTGTCCCATCATCGTCATCAGCTCCCCTCACTCTCGCGAAGGCAAGAGTACGGTGGCTAGTTATTTAGCGATGTCTTCTCAGTCTCCCAATCGTAAGACCCTTCTTATCGATGGTGACTTGATTACGGCACATCCGAATAAGTTCTACGGATTCCAGGAAGATCATACTTCTGGAGCCAAATCGATTTTAGAGAATGCTGAAGGCGTCCATAGCGCTTCTATCATCGTGAAAACCGTTCACGAAGGTATCTCTTTCATGCCTCGTGGTGGTCGTATTGAGCCCGTAGCGATGCCGAACTACCTAAAGCCCATGGAACAGTACCTAGATAAGCTCCGTCGCGAATACGACATCATTTTCATCGATACTCCTCCCCTGTTCGCTTCTAACTTGGCTCATCAATGGGCTGGCTTAGGCGATCTTATCGTTCTGGTCGCTCGCATTTACTTGACGCGACCGAAGGATATTGTCGAAGCGATTCAAACCTGTAAGGTGTTTTCCAAAGCACCAGTCGGCGTGGCACTTAACTGCTTGCCTCTCTCTTCGCAACAACGACGAGCGTCGAACTACTACTTCTCTCGTGGCAAACGTCCCACAAAACTTGCGGCCTAGTTCAAAGCTAAGTAGTCATGCATAACGCTCCGCGCGTTCGGTTTTGACGTGTTACAATTTTACTCATGGCCACCACTTCCAGCGTCGATCTTGCTATCAAAGCTGAAGATCTGTTTTTTTATTACGTCACCCAGGAACGAAAAAAAATCGCAGGCCTTCCCTTTAAACGATTCGTTTCCCATCGCCATGTGGCTCTCGATCATATGAGCATGAATGTTCGGACCGGGCGGATCACCGCTCTTATGGGAAAAAACGGATCCGGCAAAACGACTTTTATTAAGATAGCTACTGGAGCTAGGCTTCCCCACTCGGGCTCTGTACAAGTATTTGGACAACACCCGGATAAAGTGAAAAGCCGTATCGGCCTTTGTCTCGGCGCTTCGCTCATCTATCACCGCCTTACCGGCCGTGAAAATTTAGAGTATTTCGGAGGCCTTTACGGAGTAAAAAATTTGGACGACCGCATTGGAGAGCTCACCGATCTGCTCCGCCTGAATGACAGCATCGATACTTTGGTCGAAGCCTACTCTTACGGCATGAAAGCAAAATTGGCTTTGGCCCGCGCCATGATCCACTCCCCCGACCTTTTGATTCTAGATGAGCCTACTTTGGGTATCGACTATCAACTCGCCCTCGAGCTTCGCACCTTTGTGCGCAAACTGAAATGCACGGTTCTTTTGACGACGCATTACATGGAAGAAGCGGATGCGCTTGCCGACGATCTCATTCTCATCGATGGGGGCAAAATTCTGGCCTCCGGCGAAAAAAAGTTAGTGCTGGATAAGTTCGGAGCTAAGAACGTTGGGGATGCTTTTGTGAAGTCCTTGGATGAGCCCCGTGAGATGAGGAGCGCGATTTGAACTCTCTAAGCCGAATATTAGCTGTCGCTAAAAAAGAATGGCGTCTTAATTTGCGCTTCCCTCTTGAATTCTTGGCAACTAACGCGGTTTCTCCCCTCAAGACGGCGATACTGATGCTTCTGCTATACCGAGGGCTCTTGGTAAATGGCAGTCAGTTTGGCTTACTTCGTAAAGACAACTATCAAGTCTTTGTTTTGGTCGGAACCACTTGCCATAGTCTCTTTTTGACGGCGATGAGTACTTTTCGTTTCAAGATGGTCTCTGAAAAATATTGGTCTACGATCACCGCGACCCTGGTCTCCCCTGCTTCCATATTGGAAGTTATTGCAGGGTTTATCATAGGCTCTGTCGGATTCAATATCCTGATGGCGGCCGCGATTTTGGGCGGTACGGCTATCTTTTTTCATGGAACGTTGCAGATGTATCTGATTTCGATGGGAGTGCTCTTCCTCCTCTGTCTGATGGGATTTGGGATCGGTATTTTGGGTACCACCATGAGCCTGGTTTTTGAAGGATACGCTTTCTTTTTTGACTACCTTACTCAAGCGCTTATCTTCGTCAGCTGTTTCTATTATCCCATTGAGACTTTGCCGAGGTTCGCCCACGCCTTTATTCGGGCCCTTCCGACTTATCAGGCGACGACTTTGATCCAGCAGTACTATTTAGTCGGATATCACTATCACTTTTTTATGTCCGTTGGGTTTGTGGCATTAAACGCCGTGATTTTACTGTGTTTACCGGCTCTGTTTCTCGACTATTCCATTAAGAAGTACGGGCTTGTCGGGTACTAACTTTTCCTTACTTCGCAAAGAGGCGACTATGAAAACTTTGATCACTCTTCTCGCCTTGATGGCGTTGGTTGCTGTTCAAACCGCAACGGCGGAAGAGGCCCGGCCCCGGACACTCTCCATTTTGCCCAGCACTGACACGTCAAACTTTAACTTCGCCGCTCAAGTTCAACAGGGCCTTGCGACTCTTTACACGCAGACCCAGAACTTTGTTCCGACCCAAACCCAAACTCCGATGGCGGGCTTCGCGGAAAAGGATGTTTCTGATGGATTCAAACTAAATCAAACTGAGTTGTTGTCGTTTGGCTATCTGGAGAACGAAAGACTCTCTCTTTTTCTCTTCGACAGCACGCACCCTAAAGAGTTCATTGTCGTCTCCCAGCCTTTAGTGGACCCGATGCTGGGCAATCAAGTCACTCCGCAAGTCATCGAATACAAAATGCGGATGAATTTTAATCAGCTACTCACGCAATATTATGCGTCTCAATTTCAGCCTCTACCCGGAACCGCATCGGATGCTCAGAATCTAGCTTCCAATGCGGACGACCCTAAAGTCCGGGCCGAGCAATCTCGCCGACTTTTCAGCGAATTAACCGCTTTAGAGACGAGCAAATACTACCTCGGAGCTGCCATTGGAATGGCCCGCTACGCAGGTAACGGCCTATCCAACAGTGGCGTCAACTTTGGTGCTTGGGGTGGATTGCGTTCTGGGGAACGCACCCGATTTGAGCTGGGAGCCGACTTTTTTGCCTATGCCCTCCTTCATTTGGATGGCCGATATCAAATGCCCATCGCCGAACGTCTAGTCACTATCAACCTCACGCTAAGTATCGGAAGAATCTTAGGAGGTATAGCGACAGCCCAGTTCGCCAAGGAAGCCACTCTAAAAACCGGAGCGCTAGTCTTTGGACCGGGAATCAGCTTTGATATCCCTCTCTTGGGAGCTCAGGTTCGAGGAGATCTTAGGTTGTATTTTGGAGGCGGTTCGATTTTAGTAGGCTCGTATGGCATTTCTTACTCGATTTAGAGGGGCTGCTTTCATCTTTTTCCTAGGCTTTTCGGCCCTAGGAGCCTCCATTCCAAGCCTAAAAAGGGCGCCCAGCCCTACGCTTATCAATCCGTCTATTAGTCCTTCTGGGCCTTCCCCGGAAATGCTGGAAAAGATAACCGATGCGGCGAGAAGAGCCTCGTTGGATCCCAAGCTCGTTCAAGCCGTCATCAAAGTAGAATCAAATTTTCAGCTCTTGGCGACGTCTCACAAAGGCGCTATGGGACTGATGCAAGTGATGTCTCGAACCGCAAGGGAATGTCAGATCAAAGACCCTTACCACGCCATGAATAATCTAATGGGCGCCTGTGATTGTTTGCGAAAGCTAATCAACCGCTATCAGGGCGATTTAAAACTCGCTTTGGCGGCCTACAACGCCGGACCCGGAAACGTCGATCGCTACAAAGGTATTCCTCCCTTCCCCGAAACTCAGGCCTACGTAAAAAAAGTCCTCTCGATCTACCGAAACCTCCAAGACAACGGTTAGCCAGGCTTCCAGGCTTCGCTTTCAGCTACACCCAGGCACGCCCCCTTTTATTTGGTAAAAAGGTGTGTGGCCCCTTTTTACCAATAGGGCGCTTTCGGAGTCGATATTGGGGTTCCTTTTTAAGGACTTCCCAGGTTTTTCTAATGTGAAATTCGATTAGGGATTGATTAGGGGGAGTAAAAATGAAGAAGGTTGCTTGGCGTATAACGTTTATTGCGTAAAGGTTCTTACTCCTATTTCTTTTTCCAAAGGACGCCCACGAAGGGTTCATTGTCCAAAGTCTCCCTGGCCGGTGAGAAACTAAGAGACGTTGGGTCTACTTCAAAGCCTAAGTGAGCCATTATTCGGCCTGATGGCGAGTCTTCTACAGCGCTGACAATTTCGGTACGACTCGTCTTACTGAAGTGCTCTTCCACTATT
>JBBQIT010000210.1:0-7406 GCA_038325205.1 Bdellovibrionota bacterium | reverse complement strand
TAAGAGAGTACGAAGTCCTTTAATGAGGTGATCAAAGAGTATCGATTGTTTGAGTCCGACCCCTGCCAGGGAAGTCCAGACGCCATAACTAAGGGGGTATAGCGGAGCGTAATACGCGTAGGGGAGAGCTACTTCTCGGGGCATATGAGGAAGGTTAGCCGCAACAAACTTTCCTTCAACGGCTAAATTTACTCCGGCCTCTTTGAATAAAAACACATCCAAAAAGGGAGGCTTAGCCTCCCAGGCGATGTAGAGCGCATTGATCGCAAGCCATAACGTGAAGGCACACGTCAGGTATATGCGACAAGTTCTGTTCGCTTGGATTTCAATCATGGGAATTTAGTCGACGATCTTATATGTCTCGAACTGATTGGAGCGAAGTTCTTGCCAGCCCTGATCGACACCACCTTTTTCGATGATGTGATCGGCCGCACGAAACCCCATGTCTAAACATTGGTCCGCATTGTTGTAGTTAAAGTCTCCTAAACGACCAATGAAGAAAAGATTATTCATCTTACGTTCTAGACTTCGTATAGCACCCAAATGTTTTTGATACCCAACTGCATACGTCGGATACAGATTATAAAACCGCTTGGAGAACGATTTTAAGATTTGGTCTTTCTTAAATAGTTTCATTGGTTCCAATTGAGCGAGAAGCATCTCACCCATGGCCTTGTCGTCCATTGACCAAACCGGGTCATTGGGTTCACAAGTGAAGTCCACCATCAGAGCGGTGTGGCCTTCAGGCGAAGTGTACGGCGAGAATTTTGCCATTTCACTTAAACGACCGAATCGGAACTTTTTCTCAGGACAGAAAACCCAGATCGCGGGAAGCACGGGTTCTGATTTCAATAAGAAGTAATAAATAATCGAATGCCGATAAGTGACCGAGCGGCTAGCTTCACGAATCGCTTCTGGCACTTCTGTCATGAGTAGTTTATCCAAAGCTGAGAGTGGAATCGTATAGATAAGGTAGTCGCACTCTAAACGAACCGTTTCTCCCGCTTGGTTTTCAAGGACTACTGCCGAAGCCTTACCATTCGTAGTTTCTATCTTTAAGACTTTAGCCCCCAAATGATAGCGAGCGCCATTGGCTCTGGATTTTTCTTCCAGCCTTTGCGGAATCATTCCATATCCAAGTTTAGGGTAGTGGAAAGTAGCCGCAGAAACGGTGCGATCGACCTTCTGTTGAAATAAAACCTGCTTGATGACCGCCATTAATCCCGGCGACGACACTCGTACTTCGGCAAGCTTCCGATCTAAACCTTCGGGAGCACCGAATACTTTGCGGGCCATCGGTTCAAAGATCTCGCTATACAAGCCGCGACCAAAACGTTCGACGATAAAATCTTCATACGTAACCGCTCGCTTAGGAGCCAGTTTGTTCTTAAAGATCTGTAACGCGTAGCTGATGAGAACTTTGGCGCTCTTTAAAGGAGGAAACTTCAAGACCATCTCACTCATCTTAAGAGGGAAGGTGAAATACTTTCCCGAAAGATAAAGCATTTGCGTCTTATCGCGCTCTAAAAGGTCATCCCCCATGATGCCTTTTAGCTCTTCTAAGATTCCGTCGATTAAGGTGTAGAACTTATGGGGACCGTGATCGAGGATGAACTCACCCTCTTTGAAACTGCGGCAAACGCCGCCCGCTAGCAGCTCTTTGTCCACGACATCAACTTGGTAGTTGGGGTTTTTGCTTAAACGATACGCCGCGCTTAGGCCAGTGACGCCAGCTCCCAGAACAACAACTTTCTTTTTCCCCTCACTCATACTTCATTCACCTTTCGTGCGATGACTCGCGTTTGAGCCGCGTAATAGGGAATCAGCATTTGATCACAATGGAGAAACTTTGCGATCTTACCCATTATCTTAGCCACCTTGGGAACATAGGCTTCTAAGCGATATAACAAGTAGCCCAATTCAAGCCACTGGTAGTGGGGAGCGTCTTCCAAAACTTCAAAGCCAGCTTGGCCCAACATCTCGGCAATGGTTTTAGGAACAAAGTAATAAAGATGAACCGATAGGATGAACCAATACTTTCGGCCGGCCATTTTGGCCATCCAGTTACCGATATTGGGATAGTTAATTACGATAGTTCCGCCCTGCCTAAGGTAGCGGTTGCAACGTTGCAGCACGTCTTTTGGCTCAAACGTATGCTCCAAAACGTCCCAAAGTGTCACGACGTCCATCTTTTGAGGAAACGGGGTTACCGTTTCGATCGTTCCACAGTGGATATTTACGCCGTACTGGGTGTTTCCATAGTTAGAGAGGTACATCGAAGGCTCGATGCCGTAAGTTTCCCAACCTGCCTCTTTAGCTACTTTAAGGAAGAATCCTGCCGCCGCTCCTACGTCTAGAATCTTTCCCGTGGCCTGGTACTTCGTCACCGCCTTCAAACATTGTTCAAAACTTTTGATGCGACCGTCAGCTTGCGATACGTAAGTCGGGTCTTCTGCTTCCGTGTAGCTCTTTAAGATGAGATCCCTCCGAAGCCGCGGTGAAGTGAAGATTAACTTGCAGTGCTTGCACTCCACCAAGGTCTCTTGCGAGATAAAATTTCCCGACGCACTGTAAGACGTCAGCATCTTTTGCATGTCTTGATCGGTGGTCCCTTCATACTTAATGGTGCTGTCCCACGATCCACATAAGTTGCAGGGAACTTTTTCCCAAAGCATTGCTTTGTCGATTACAGGTGCTGTGGGGCGAGAACGGGCAAAAGCATCTTGAGACGATTCAATTTCGTTCGTTTGCTGCATGACGATTCCTTTTCCGAGCTAATTTTTGAAGGATGAGGGGTCGTAAGACTAGATGAGCGGTTCCAAAATGGATCCTAAATATTATATCGCACCCATTTTGGAATTACCTCGACCAAATTTCTATCGACGACACAGCGCTTAATGGCACCAGATGCACAAAATAATGCTTAGCGATAGCGCAATGCATCCTGGTATTTATTGCGGAATTTAACTTTCTTTTTCAAAGTTAGTAAGTGGCACGCCAATTGCTCATAGGCCGAATACCGTCTCGACGAATTTGAGACCAAAAAAATTTTTTAGAGGAATCGAAATATGAAATCCGCATGGAGCAAAATTTTAGTCATTACTTTTATGGTGGGCGCGTTTCACGCGTTCGCCGCGATGATCCCTGGTTGGGATAAGCCTATTCTTCAAAGTACATTAGAAGAGCAAGACCAAACGGGCCATGAGATCCAAGTCGCTATCGACCAAACGCTTACGATGAACCGTCAAGAAGGCTCGGCGCATCCTACTTCATTCACTTTCTTTGAAAAACGCCGATTGCATTGTTTACGAACCAACTGCGCTCCGATTCCTGAGACCACGGTTTTCTTAGTAAAAGACATTCGGTCGGAAAGCTGCGGAAGCACGGTTTATTACGCTGAAGAGATGTTGCCTTCGGATCTCAACGGAAACGTTGCTCGTTCTCCTCGCACCTTACACGTCATCGATCACACTGAGAGACTTTGCGAAGACTATAAAAAGTTTGCCTGGGAAGCTTCGATAGTTACGGCTCCCGGCCAAGACGGATATGTCCGTCTATTCTTTGGAAACCCCGAAACCGTTTCTACGGTTCAGTCCAATCCATTCATACATAATTATTAATATACTTAACGCGGCACGTTTACAGAATGGTTCACCCGAGGGCGCCCCAAAGGCGCCCTTTCCTTTTTCTGCAAATCAGAGTAATTCCGTTCCATGAAAAGAATCGTGTTTACTCTCCTTTTGCTCGTCGGAACCGTTACGCCTGCCCGCCCCCTTGATGTCATTAAAAAGTCGGGCGTGCTAAGAGTGGCCGTCGATGGAGAGACTCCTGGATTCAATTTTTTCAAGGGCAAGAAGCTCACTGGCTTTGAAGTCGATCTAGCCGCGTTGATGGCAAAGAGCTTGGGGCTACAGATTCAGTGGACAGTGCAGCCTTTCAACACGTTGCTCGTCGGCCTGGCTGCCGATCGATTTGATGTCATCGCGACTTCACATGCCATCACCGCAGAAAGGGATAAAGTCGCCGACTTCCTAACCCCCCATTACTGCACTGGGGCCGTCATCGTTTCCAAAAAGGGCGGACCAAAGACAGAAAAAGAACTTTCGGGTAAAGTCGTCGTCGTTCCCGTGGGAACTACTTACTACAACTATTTAAAGAAAAACGCCTCGATCAAAGATGTGAAAACCCTTCCCAATGAAAATGCGGGTCTTCAAGACTTAACGGCTGGCAAAGCCGATGCGTGGGTTACCGAACAGTTTGTGGCTTATCACGCGCTAAAGGCGCATCCTCAGGAGCATTTGCAAATCGGAGACATCCTCTTTTCTCAAGAAAATGCGATGGTGGTGGCTCAAGGGAACACCTCGTTAAAAAGCACTTTGGATGGAGCGCTTAACAAATTATTGGCGGATGGAAACTATATACATCTAAGTGAAAAATACTTTAAACGAGATATTCGCTGTAAATAGGGGCTAGCTCAAGAGGTAACAAAGATTTTTCCAGAACTGAACTAGCATACTGTGATTCGGCAAAAAAAGAGCCGGCGCCAAGCAAAAAAGGCTCAGCCCCCAAACTATATATTTTCGCCGCGACAGTGGCACAGACAGGTAAATCACGGAAATTCCCATCGCTAATGCAGGCGGATACCAAATTTCCAGGAAACGGGATTTCACCCAGGCCTGCAAAATTTCGTTTACGTAACCGTTAGTGTATTCATACCCAACGAGGGAAAGAAAAAAGAACACTGTGGCGGTCCAGAGCCCGGCATACAAATATTTTGCTTCACTGGAATCCCTCAAAAGTAAAAAAAACCGCCGAGACTTTGCCAACACCAATCCGCCAATGGAAACAAGGATCAGAAAGCCGTAGCAGTATAGGAATCTGATTGAGCTTCCGAGAAAAATATCCTTGTATCGAAAAGAGTTGCCCCCGAGGATTGAAAAGCCACCGACATTCGCGAGAGGATTTAACTGCTCTCGGACTTCGATCGGAGTAATACCCAAGAGAGATGCCAACCCCAACTTTCTATAACTAATACCCGAAAAGACATTTCCCAGGAAAATGAGAGCAAAACAAAGCACAAGCAAAGTAAAACCTAAAACTCTTAAATATCTCGCCTCGATAATTCCCTGCTTCAAACGATCAAAGTTGGGAAATGCTGCAAAATAGAAGAATAGCGCGGAGAGCCACAACGGCATCACTAGACTAATCCAGAACCCTAGATGTTCGTAAAAGCTCTGGGAGGAATAGATGACGGCGGGGGAAATAAACAAAAATAGAGAGATCGGTGAGGTGGCTTGTATCCAATTTTCAACCGGGCGTCGTCGCGCTAACACGGCCGGAAAGACCCAAGCGGCAATCAGGCAAACCAAAACCCATACCAAGTTCGAGATACTGCACATCGAAATTCCAATTAAAGCCAAACCCCAAATTAGCCCAGACCCGCGAAATGACGGCCTCTGCCCCCTAGAAGCTACGAACGCTCCTAGAAAAACAATGAATCCGATCTGAGCAATGATATGTCCCGCGTGCATCGTAAAAAAGGTCGGATTCCCCGAATCAAAAAGAATGGGATGCCGGACTGAGAAGAAGAACCAACCAAAGTGCATTAAAACGGTGAGAAAAATACAGAATCGCTTCGGCAATTTTAGGGCTAGGAAGGAGAAAAAAACAAGAAAGAGACTCCCTACTCGTACAAAACTCATTAAACACCAAATAAGGAATGGAAAATCCCTGGGTAGATCGAGAGACTGAACGTACACAGGAGGAAAAAGAAAAAGAATCTCGTCGTTATGCTGAGTGGTGACCGGAAAGCTAGTCCCGCTTTCAAAATTGAATCTAGGGGAACTCACTAAATCTAGAGCAAGTTTTGTTCCGTCCCCCGTAAGGTGTTGTCCCTTACCAAACTGGACGGAGTAAATGAAACAAAAAGCTAGAATCAAAATTCCAATGACAACCTCAGAAGAGCTTAAACCGTGGTGCCTTTCAGAGCTAACTGATCGAAACAGCAAGCAGCCCAAAGAAATTGCGGCTCCCGCCAAAACTAGGATGGCCGCGGCATGAGACGGAATAAATAGACTGGCCAGCCTATTAATCCCCACGACTATAAGGTACCCCGGGAGGAAACCGGCTAAGAGGGCCAGGAAACGAGATTTCTTAATCTGATTTGAAAAGAAGGGATCAACAAAAAGTCGAAGCCCAAGCCAGCTCGTCCAAAAAAGATAAGCTAAATTACCCAAATGAAAGAGAACACGACCGCTAAAAGGCTTTAGAGAGTGGAAACCAAAGTAGCTGTAGGGAGGAGTTCCAAAAATCCGTACATCGACCACATGAAAATCTGAGCAGAGTAATGCCACGATCATCAAGGCGCCGGAAACTCCCCAAATAAGCGCAGGAATGTTATCCCTATTCAGTGACAACTCTCACTCGAAACTTCTGAGTCAAACTCATTATGAGCACCGAGAGCAAAGTCCCCCAACTAAGAATGACAAAAGGCCAGAGGTAATCAGGGCGGAACTCAAAATCAAAGTCGTGAGCCCCCTTTTTCACGGAAATCGCTCTAAAGATAAAGTCTCCTCCTAAAAGCTCCGTAGGTTTGCCATCGATCGTTGCCCGCCAACTTCGAGACCATCGATCCGTCACTAATAGCCAGCCGTCTTTGGGAATATCGGTGTGAAACTTCAGAGTCGTGGCCTCATAGACATCGACTCTAGATTTCAATCGAACGGCAGGAGTGTTCTGCAACACTAGCTTTTCCGACTCCGAGCAGTCCGTGCCCAGCTTCAACATTTGAGCACGATTGTGAATCACCAACAGAGGTTGATGCGTCCTCTTCACTTGCTTGCTGTAGTCTTTAAAAACTCTATCCGAAGGGCAATTTACCGAAGCCGCGTCAAAGAACCAAAACCGATCTGAAGCAGCGGCCAGTTCCGCAAATTCCGGAGTGTGGCTCATCTGAAGGTGAAAACGATTGTTCAAAGGGCTATAGCTCGCTAGCGAAGGCTTATTGAGAAGAAAATAGCGGTTGTCTAACATCTCCTCTGGAAAACGGATGAGAAGCCGACTTAAGTCATCTTTTTCCCACGAAGTCGGGGCTGGCTGATTCAGCGCAGGCTTTAGTCTTTCCAAATTGTCTTTCGGTAACTCCTCGGAAATCCGGGCCTCTTTTCTAATTCGCGCTGTCGCTAGAGTACTCCTCTCCGATTCGTCCCAAATGAGGGGATGGACAAGATAAATAGAAGCCGTAGCGTCCAAGCCTGCAATAAGCAGCAAAGCTAACAAGACTCTCGTCGAGGAAGTGCGAAAGAACTTTAGTGAAAATGTGAGCCCAGTGAGGACCACTAAAGTAATAAGATGAATAAGAGGCCCCTTCCAAAGAAACGAAGGGGCCTGCACAACCTGTAACGTTG
>JBBQIT010000209.1:0-7429 GCA_038325205.1 Bdellovibrionota bacterium | reverse complement strand
GGCAAAGCCAACCACGCCGGGGATAACAATCCACATGGATTTGGGATAGTGCGATTCTGTCGTCATTGGGGCGAAGTCGCTTGTGTCGTATGGTTAATAATGAAAAAAAACTCTGACCGTTTAGGTCAGGGCAGGATTATTTTATTGGGGGAAAGCTCCGTTTACAATGTCTTCTTTGCTGACTTAGACGACGCGGGTTGGCAACACTAAGGAAGAAATCGCTTTTTTTGGTCGGGACTGGGAAGCGGGCAGGGCGAATTTCCCCCAAGGCGATGGCGATTTCGCGCGATGAGATCGTAGATTCCATCTCTGAGGAATCGAGGAATGCACAGGAATACTTTGGTCGGTTTCCAAAGCGGGCCAAGAGTAGCTAAAATTCGAATCGCCCCTGTGCTCTTGTCGAATGCAATTCCCTCGTCGACCAAGATCATCGTTGTTAAATCAGGGACCACTTTGAGGAGATCTCTTGCCGTTGAACCTTGCAGGGGGGCGTACTGAAGCTTTTGGTTTACGTCGGCGCGAAGCAGGAACTGCACAAATCGATTGCAGACCCCGCATTCACCATCATAGAGAACGATTTTCATATTGGCTCGCTACTACGTAGTGTAACCAATTTTAGGAATTGCCGCTCTTTAATGCTGAAACGGCAGCTATTTCAATTTCAACGAAGTCTTGGCGAAATAAGCCGCACTCCCATCAGCCCAGTATTGGACCAATAGATCGAGATTATCGCCGGTTGCCTTTACCTTTTGCTGCGAGTCCTTTTTGTAAAACGCCCAGTCGCCCCAACCATTTCCGCCATCGGTAGAAACTCGGAACAGTTCGGCTCCTTCGGCTTTGTGAGTGAAGCTTAAGACTCGATCGCCGTTGGAATCTGGAGCGCTGATCGAAGCGAGGGAGCTGTCCACCAGTGCATCTTTCTGAAGATGAATGATCGGATTATTTTCCTGGCCTGATCGGAAGCGGGAGACAAAATTTGCGAAGAGCTTTTTGCCTGCTTGTGAAGTTACCGAATCCGCTACGACAACCTTATGGATGCCGGGAGTGACGTTGATACTAAAACGAACCGAGCGACCATCATCGGCGATGTTCACGTTGGGTACGACAGTTCCGTCGTAGCGAAAGGCCCCTGCTAAAGAGTCTTTCCTCATGGCTTCACTGAACGAGAGGGAAACGTCTTGGGGTCCTGCAGCTACGATCGAGTCATGTCCCAACGAAATCGATTGTACGGCAGGATTTAAAGACTGCAGATTGTCAGCTCGCACCAAGACTTTAACTTGATAGCCCGCGAGCCAAAGCGAAGGAAGTACACCGTCTCTTTGAATTGTGTAGGTCTCCGAAGGGTCGAGGGCGTTTACGACCTTATCGCCTTCATCCCAACCGGTATAAAAGGTTCCTAGATTTCCTCCCGCTTGGATCAGATCTCTCCAGGTATTGAAAGCGACTAACGCCCAGTTCTTCTTATCTCCCCAAACTCGGGTGAACGCATAGATGCCGTTTGTATTATCTTTTTGTACCCATCTTTCGTAAATCTCGTCAGTTTCACGAAGGGCTACATATTGTTTGCGCACGTTCATGAACTTTTGCACGGCTAAGAACTGCGAATGGGTCATGTTGAAATTGTCGTATATCGCAGGGTTGACCGATTCTTTAGCGGAGCCATCGAACCACGCTTTACTGGTCATGAAATCTTCGCGAGATTGGCCCCCAATTCCACTTCCATTCGTTGCGAAGTTTTGTTCGTCGCCATAATAGTAGAGGGGAACACCGGGCCAGAAAGCGATGACACCGCTGCCAAGCTTAGTCTTTTCGTAGCCGTCGTTTTCCCAGTTCAAGCGATATTGATCGTGGTTGTTGATAAAATTCAACATCACGTAGTTCATGGATTTTCGTTCGGGATTGTAAAAGTCATACGCTTTCATATCTTCACGAAACTGTTCCATGGCGACATTGACGCCGCCGTCTTGTGCTTTTATCGCTTTGCCGACAAACTTAAAGTAGAAGTCATAATTTACGCCAGCGTCCATGGCGTAGGTATCGTCGATGAATCCATTGGGGTTGCCCCATTGGTCACGAGTTCTTCCCCGGCCCACCATCGTGGCATAACGTTGCCTCGGACAATAGAACTCCGCGAACACAAAGAAATTTCGTTTCCCCAGACTCTTCGCATGTTCTTTCACTGCAGGAGTCCAGCGTTTAAAGAAGTAAAGAGGCACCTGCATCGGAGTATCCATGCGAATGCCATCGATGTCGGTGGAACTGATCAAAGCTTTGGTCATCGCGATGATCTTGTCTTGCACTCGAGGGTGAGTCGTACGAAGGTCATCGAGCCCCCCGTAGATCTTTCCTAGATGGTTTTGCCAGGGGTCATCATAGTTTTGCAGGTCGCCATTATGATGGAAGTCACTAAACCAAAACGACCCCGTTCCCGGATCTGAATAGCGTTTTCCTTCATAACCATAAACGTCGGAGTATTTTCCATCGCTAAAGTATCTATTATCTACTTTGAAGTCGGCATAGGACGCGTTTTTGTCTCGTTGAAATAGTTTGTACTCGCCATCATGTAGGTGAAAGGGAGCGCCGTCGAATTGGTGCCCTTCAAAGTAGAACATGTTTTCCATGTGATTTACGACGATGTCTACAATGACGTACATCCCCAATCGGTGGGCTTCGTTCACCATGTCACGAAAGTCTTCAAGCGTCCCTTGTCTATCGTCGAGAAGGGTAAAATCGATCTGGCCGTAGCCATGGTAGGAGTTATAGCGATTTTGAAAAATGGGTGAGATCCAAACGGCGTCATACCCCAACGCTTTGATGTAGCCCAGAGACTGTTTCAGCCCTTTAAAATCTCCACCGTGACGAGAGCCTACATCCCAAAGATTGTAACCGCCGTACTTTCCGTTGTTATTGGCAGGGTCGCCATCGCGAAAGCGATCGGTGATGAGCTGATAAACGCCGACATCTCGCCAGTCTCCGGGAGAAGCGTAGTACTGATGGCCCGGCCACTGCCCGAAATACCGTGCAGGATCGTTTCCGTCTCTATTGAAATTCACATTCCAAGGACCGTTTTCATCCGTGTATGGCGCTCCCAGAACG
This sequence comes from Bdellovibrionota bacterium, assembly GCA_038325205.1. Taxonomy (GTDB): domain Bacteria; phylum Bdellovibrionota; class FAC87; order UBA2466; family UBA2466; genus JBBQIT01. The sequence goes on along the minus strand of JBBQIT010000209.1, from coordinate 4,333 downwards.
AGCCTTGAAAGAAAAAAGCATAAAGAAAGGCAATAGAAAGAGAAAAAAGAAAGCTTCACCCAACCCCCCCCAACCAATTCCACTATGACTAAAACTAATGCGGTTAGTCAATCGGGAAGGCCCAAAAATAAAATCTTAGTTTCCATAAGCTAAAATGAAGTCTTTAATAAGATTATATGGGGGGTCGAATGGGGGAGTTGGGACGCGTTTATTCGATACGTGTATCCATTATTTTGTTGCTGAGCTTCTGGCAGCTAGTGTCATTTGCCGCAAAAGAAAGGGCGGTGACGCAAGTCAGATTTCATTCTTCCGATAAATATCTCATCGTCGAACTCCTCGACGATAATCTTGCCCACTTTGAACTTTCCGCAAAACTCCCTGGACCTGCCGATGGATTGAAGATCGTGACGTCGCCTATGATCGCCAGGACCGATTATCCTGGCCCTTCTCATTTTGAAAAACTAGGAAAATTAAAAAATCGCTTAGAGACAAACGCGATGCGAATCGACGTCGATACCAGCTCTCTGTGCGTCACTCTTCTAGACAAGAAAAAAAATGTGAAGCTGACTCAGCTCTGTCCTTTAAATTTGGATCAGTATTGGAAAGGCTTCACACTGACTCGCGGTCCGGCCAAAAATCTTTATGGGTTGGGGCAAGAGTTTCACGATGCTGGTGTTCAAGATGGCGACTGGCTTGGCAAAGTTCGTCGTTACGGAGCTATTCACGGCAACGCCATGATCCCTTTCAATGGCGGGGATAGTGGGAACACGCAAATTCCCATGCTGTACTCACTAGGTGACGGCACTCTTAATTACGGACTATTTCTAGATCAGGTCTATCAGCAGCAATGGGATTTTACTTCCGATCCGGGTAAAGCCGAGATGTATGGAGATCAGATCCGTTGGTATTTCATGACGGGCGATTCGCTGCCTGAATTGCGCACTTCCTATATGGAGCTGGTAGGCAAGCCTTTAGTTCCTCCTAAGAAAATGTTCGGCCTTTGGATCTCTCAGTATGGGTTTAAGAACTGGGATGAGATGGATAGCAAACTTACCAGCTTGCGTCTCAACCACTTTCCAGTAGACGGGTTTGTTTTTGATCTCTACTGGTTTGGAGGGATTAAAACCAACTCGGATGACAGTTCAATGGGAAAACTGAGCTGGGATCTCAATAGCTTTCCGGATCCTGCCGGAAAAATAAAAAGCTTAAGAGAAAATGAAGGCGTGGGCGTGATGACGATCGAAGAGTCTTACATTAGTAAGAACCTTCCCGAACATCAGGCACTGGAATCCAAAGGGTATCTAGTCAAAGACAACACGGGGAAAGCAGCCTACCTCACTGAAAAGGGGTGGTGGGGACGCGGCGGCATGATTGACTGGACCAACGAAGGCGTCTGGGATTATTGGCATCAGTGGAAAAGAATTCCTCTGATCCATCAAGGAGTCCTTGGCCACTGGCTTGATTTAGGCGAGCCAGAAATTTATGCGAATAAAGGCGTCTATGCTGGCGGACTCGAGCCTGATGTTCACAACCTCTACAACTTGAAGTGGATCCAGAGCATTTATCAAGGCTACCAACATTTTTCTCCGGAGCGGCGTCCTTTCCTGATGTCTCGCTCGGGAGCTGCGGGTATTCAGAGGTATGGAGCAGCGATGTGGTCGGGAGATATTGGATCTAATCTTCCCAACTTGGCGGCGCACCAGCACTCTCAACTTCACATGTCCCTTTCGGGAATCGATTACTACGGCGCCGACATCGGAGGTTTTCATCGAGAAGCTCTGGGCTCGGGCGATTTAGACGAAATGTACACACAGTGGTTTGCTTACGGAATGCTGTTTGATATTCCTGGGCGTCCCCACACGGAAAATCTTTGCCAATGCAAAGAGACGGCTCCCGATCGAATTGGAGATCTCGATAGTAACGTTGAAAATTTAAGACTCCGCTATCGGTTGATTCCTTACGTCTACTCATTAGCACACCGGGCGAATCTTTTTGGTGAGCCTGTCTTTCCGCCGCTCGTCTATTATTTTCAGTCGGATACCAAAGTTCGCACGATGGGCCGGGAGAAAATGATTGGGGCTTCGCTCTTGGCATCCGTCATAGCACAGTCCGGTCAGAAAACTGTGGATTTCAATTTACCTGAGGGTAACTGGATCAATTTCCACACCGATGACTGGCTCCATAGTCATGGCTTGACCCTTGCCTCAGTTCCTTTGTACCCCGATCAAAAGTTCACTATTCCGCTCTATGCCCGAGCTGGAGCTATCATCCCGATGTCGTATGTTGATGAGAAGACCATGAACGCTCTGGGACAACGAATGGACGGGACCTCAAAAGACGAAATGTGGGTGCGAGTCTATTCCGATGCCACCCCATCACATTTCACTCTCTATGAGGATGATGGAGCCACGACCCAGTATTTGACGGGGCAAGTTCGCCGTACCGAACTTAAGCAAGCTCTCGCAGACGGAGTCGCCACGATAACGGTCGCCGCTGCCGAAGGCGAATTTGAAGGTTCTCGTTCAACCAGAAACAATACGATAGAACTTATCTCTGAGAACGTGGGCACGTCCTTGGTGTCTCTAGATGGACAAGCGCTTTTCCAGTTTTCAACTTTAGAAAGCTGGCAAGCCGCTCCGTCGGGATGGTTTACGTCGTCAGCTCACCACGTTTTGGTCAAGACCGGCGTTTTGCCGGTCTCGGAACCCAAAGTGATTACCGTTCGTTAACGTCTACTCAGTGTAGAACTTATGGACCGTGGTTTGGCGATAGGTCGCCCCAGGTTTCAGTTCCGTAGACTTAAACTTAATTTGATTGGGAGAGTCCGGATAGTGCTGAGTCTCCAAACAGAAAGCATCGTGCTGTTTGAATCCTCCGTTCTTTGGACTCCCGTCTAAAAAATTTCCAATGTAGAGTTGAACCCCTGGCTCTGTCGTCCAAACTTCCATCACTCGTCCGCTTCTGGCATCTTTTGCTTTCGCCGCCAAAGCCAACTCGTCGTCTTGAGCTCGAAGCACGTAACAGTGGTCGTAGCCTCTGGTCCCTTCGGGATCCTTTTTCAATTCCCCGATTCGTTCTCCTATCGTATGGGGGGTCGTGAAATCCATGACGGTGTCTTTGACCAACGCCAGTTCACCTAAGGGGATCGAAGTCTTATCAATCGGCAAATACATGTCTGCGTTGATAGTAAGCTCGGTTCCCAAAACATCCCCAGAACCAACGCCTCCTAAGTTCCAATAACAGTGATTCGTTAAATTCAATACGGTCTGCTTATCAGTAGTCGCTTGATACTGCATTTTGAGCTCGTTTTTATTGTCGAGGAGGTAGCTAACCTTGGTGGTTAAGGTTCCTGGATAGCCTTCTTCTCCGTCTTTGCTCACGTAGGTAAATTCGACGCCCACGGCATCTTTCGTTTTAACGGGCTTTGCTTGCCACATCTGAGAATCAAAACCGTGAACGCCACCGTGTAAATGGTTGGGGGCATTGTTGGTGGCTAGAGAGTAGGTCTTTCCCTCTAGGGTAAAACGTCCTTTGGCAATGCGGTTCGCATAGCGACCGACGGTGCCCCCGAAATGCGCGTCGTGCTTTTCGTAGGCCGCGACACTGTCTAGTCCCAAGGTAATGTTCGCGAACTTTCCCGCTTTATCAGGAGTTTCCAGGGAGACCACTCGGGCGCCTAAATCTGTAAGCACCATCTTTAGCCCCTTAGCGTTGGTGCAAGTGAAAAGGCTCGCCTCTTTTCCCTCGGTTGTTTTTCCAAATGAGGATTTTATTAACGTCATCTCGTGACTCTTTCCTTTTGAATTCGCTAACACGGCGGGGTTGATCCAGGCGAGGCTCGCAATAACAAATAGGCTGAGGGATTTCATGGGGGCTCCTTACTCTACGGCGACGGCCAACAATAAAAGTTATGTTGTCGCTAACGCGGAGGGGTGCATTTGTAAACCACTTCTGTCCAACCTGCTTTCGTCTTTCCGTCTGTCATTGAGAGGGCGACTGCCCGAAGCAACCTTTGGCTAGTGGGTAATTGGTTTCCTAGGAAAAATAATCCGATTTGTCCGGCGTAGCTGAAGGCGGAGACGGAGCCGCACGTGGCGATGGGTAACTGCCAACCAAATTAAGATTTCCAGTCGCCCCGTGCTCAAACCAAACGGTGGTTGGCTTCGTCTTCCTTCCGACCGAATTATTAAGCCCGTTTGGTCTGTTTTATTTTCCTTTTTACTGTCGAGTAACAGGGATTCTGTCACCCTAACGTAGCAGCGATTTTGTCATAATACTGCCCTTTGGTTTTGGGAAGCTGTTTAAACCGTATCAGACCGACCCTGCTGTGACT
>JBBQIT010000208.1:0-7488 GCA_038325205.1 Bdellovibrionota bacterium | reverse complement strand
TTTCCCCAAAACTCCAAGCGCTATTCGGGGACAGTCTGTCAGAAATCCCCTGACCGCCATTTCTCGCTGGAAGATACTAGACAATTTGCGTCGCAGTTTGCTTCCCGTCACAGTGATTATTTGGCTTTTCCTCGCTTGGACATTTCTTCCCGGATCGCCGCTGATCTGGACGTTAATGATAGTGGCTCTGTTCGCTTTCCCTATCTATGCCGCCGTCTCGAATAATCTACTGCATCGTCGTCAAGGTGTCGCCTTTCGAGGGCATGTGAGTCGAAGTTGGCAGCAGACGTTATTGCAAACTGAACAAGTCTTGCTGTTGTTAGCCTTCCTTCCAAAACAGGCGTGGAACCAGGCGGATGCTATCTGTCGAAGCCTCTATCGAATGTGTTTTTCTCGAAAAAAGATGCTCGAGTGGGTGAGCTTTGCAGATGCCGAAGCCAATCGCACCTTAAATCCAATCGCCAGTAGAGGGATATATCCGGGACTTATCGCCGGTTTGTTTTTTGCGGTTATCGTCGCAGCTGTGCGACCGAATGCTTATTTGGTGGCACTGCCCTTTCTCTTTGCATGGATGGCAACACACCCTCTTGAGAATTGGATCAAACGAAGAGGCGCAAAACGTGTGCGCCCCCTATCTAATTCGGAGATTTCCGACTATCGGCTTTATGCTCGAAGAACGTGGCATTTCTTTGAGACTTTCGTTACGAAAGAGGATAATTACCTGGCTCCCGATAATTTCCAAGTGGACCCACGGCCCACGGTAGCCCATCGGACCTCTCCCACGAATATCGGCCTTCAATTACTCTCGCTGGGCTCGGCTTACGATTTTGGGTATGTGGGATCGGTAGAGTTTCTCGAACGAGCTGAACAGACGTTTCAAACACTGAGCAAACTTCAGCGAATGCATGGGCACTTTTTCAATTGGTACGATACTGAGACCCTGGAGCCCTTACGGCCCAGATACCTTTCTACCGTTGATAGCGGGAATTTAGCTGGCCACTTGTTGGCCATGAAACATTGTTTTCTGGATCTTGGCGACTCGCTTCCGACCAACTCACAAGCGAAAAATGGAATAATGGACACCCTTTCGCTTTTGAAAAGCGAAGCCGATCGGATCACCGCCGCCACTCTCAGTCTGGGGGTGGTCAGCTTGAAACAATTTCAATCAACGCTAAATGGCATTGTCGAATTTGTTGAAACTTCCCAGTGGGATTCCTTAGGTGCTTTTGATGTCTTTCTGGCCGCTCTGCAAACGCGTTTGGTGGAAGCTGACGATATCTTGAACGCGCTCATGGCCGAGGATCCTTCTGACCGCTTCCGGGCCCCCCGTGTTTGGTTAAGCGCCGTTCTCAATCAAGCTAAGGAGTTCCGACGGGATCTTTCGCTCTTGGCACCTTGGTCACCTCACGGGGAGCAGAACACCACCAACTTCCGCCAGCGTCAGTTGGCCCTCATTGAGCAGTGTGATGACCTCGTCATGGGAATGGATTTCAAATTCCTATTTGATGAAGAACGAAAAGTATTTGTAATCGGCTATAACGTGACCGACGGCCGGAAAGACAATTCCTACTACGATCTATTGGCCTCCGAATCTCGCCTGGCTAGTTTCGTGGCGATTGCCAAAGGAGATGTCCCCCAAGAACATTGGTTTCGATTGGGACGTCAGATGACCGCTGTGAAAGGAAGCCGCGCGCTCATTTCCTGGACGGCCACCATGTTCGAGTACCTGATGCCCTTACTCGTCATGCGCCGGTACACGGATACTCTACTTGATCAAACCTATCTTTCGGTCGTCGCACGCCAGATCGAATATGGAAAAGACCGCGGCGTTCCCTGGGGTATTTCGGAAGCGGGATACAATGCGCGAGATCTTCAACTTAATTATCAGTACGGACCGTTTGGAGTTCCCGGTTTGGGGCTAAAAAGAGGCCTCAGCGATGATTTAGTCGTTTCTCCTTATTCGACGATGTTAGCTTCCATTATCGACCCTTTGGCGGCCTTATCGAATTTGAAGGCCCTTGAAGAGAGAGGCGCCCTGTCCGAATACGGTTTTTTTGAGTCGATTGATTACACGGCGGAGAGACTACAGAAAAATCAGAAAAGGTTTATCCTAAGATCTTTTATGGCCCACCATCAGGGGATGAGTCTCGTATCTCTGAATAATCTTCTGAATCGGCATGTAATGCAGCGGCGTTTCCATAAAGAACCCTTGGTGAAGGCCACTCAACTTTTGCTACAAGAGCGTAAGCCACTGGCTGTTTATCTCTCTCGCCCACGGGCAGAAGAAGTTCACTTCCACGGGTCGCGTATATCCGCCGGCGGAAAGCTTCGAACGTTCCTGAACGTTGATCTTCCGACCCCTCGAACCGAATTACTTTCGAATGGAAACTATTCGGTGATGATCACTACCTCAGGCTCTGGATATTCGCTATCGGGCCCATATGCCGTAAATCGTTGGCGGGAGGATGTCACCCGTGACCACTGGGGCCAATTCATCTACATACGCAATCGAGCGACGGGCCGAATTTGGTCTTCTGGTTATCAGCCGACGGGATTTCTCCCAAAGGAATACGAAGTCACTTTCACAGAAGATAAAGCTGAATTTTGGCGTCGCGATGGGATGACCTATACTCACACTGAGATCATCGTTTCGCCTGAGGATGATGTCGAACTCCGTCGAATTTCAATCACCAACAATGCCACTGAGACTCGGGACTTTGAAGTTACTAGCTTTATGGAACTGGTCCTTGCGCGCCCCGCCGATGATGTCGCCCATCCCGCGTTTAGCAATCTCTTTATCCAAACGGAGTTTGCTCCCCATGTGTGCTCCCTGCTAGCGACAAGACGCCGTCGATCTGAGAACGAAAGCGCGATTTGGAGCTTTCACGGTTTAGTGACCGAGGGTGAGGTGGTAAGTGCGGTTCAGTATGAAACCGATCGATCCCGTTTTTTGGGGCGAGGAAGAAGTCCTATCGATGCATTTGCTATTACTCAAGGCCGGCCTCTTTCCGATACCGTAGGTTCGGTATTGGATCCCATCTTTTCTTTAAGGCATACCGTTCGCATTCCGCCCAGAGGCACGGTGCGACTATGCTTTGCCACTGGCGTCACTAAATCACGCGAGGAAGCGTTGAGACTCGCTGAGAAATATCATGACAACCATATTTTCATGCGCGAATCCGAGCTGGCTTGGACTAAGTCACGAGTTCAACTTAGGCATCTGAATATCGAGAGTGAAGAAGCGCATACTTTTCAACGCCTGGCGGGGCGGGTGATCTATTCGGATCCTTCATTGCGGCCACGTTCTCACGTGCTATCCGCAAATACCAAAACCCAATCGGGGCTGTGGGCATACGGGATCAGTGGGGACTTACCTATTATCTTGGTCAGGATTAGCGACGAGAAAGATATGAAGATGGTTCGTGAGCTGCTTCATGCGCACGAATATCTGCGTCTTAGAGGGCTAGTTGTGGATTTGGTGCTCTTAAACGAACATTCTTCTAGTTATCTGCAGCTTCTGCAGGATGAGCTCTTGCGACAAATTCGAATCAGCGGCTCCCAACTACTTCTCGACAAACCCGGCGGCGTGTTTGTGACGAGGGCCGATCTCATGCCGAAAGAGGACATCACCCTTTTAAGGAGTGTGGCGCGAGTCGACCTTAACACCGAAAAAGGCTCGCTCGAGGAACAACTCAAACGTCGTCCTTTTGAAGACGAGCTTCCCGAAACATTCACCGCAACGAAAGCAAAACGAAAGGTTCCGGAGCAGCACCTCCCCGTTCCCCAACTCAGCTTCTTTAATGGACTGGGTGGTTTCACCGAAGGAGGCCGAAACTACGTCATCGTCCTCAAGGAAGGGCAGTGGACTCCCGCGCCTTGGATTAACGTGATCGCGAACGATCGCGATTTTGGATTTATAATTTCGGAATCAGGTGCGGGTTATACTTGGTCGGTGAATAGTCGAGAAAATCGTCTGACCCCTTGGTCTAACGATGCCGTTACCGACCCTGTTGGAGAGGCTATTTATTTGAGAGATGAAGAGACCGGCGAAGTCTGGACTCCGACTCCCCTACCCATCCGGGAAAAGGAGACTTATGTCGTCACTCACGGTCAGGGCTATACCCAGTTTCAACATGCGAGCCATGGAATATCGACAGAGCTTCAAATGTTTGTTCCTTTGGATGCGGCCGTAAAGGTTAGCTATCTACGAATCAAAAATACAGGCGATGTAACCCGCAAGTTGTCGGTTACCAGTTATGTAGAGTGGGTTCTCGGCGTCTTTCGAGCGAATTCCGCTAACCACATCGTCACAGCTCAAGATCGTGACACCGGAATGCTCTATGCACGCAACCCTTACAATAATGAATTCAATCACAGGGTGGCGTTCGCCTCCATGAATGTAGACGTCGACAGTTTTACCTGCGATCGCAAAGCCTTTCTGGGAAGAAATGGATCTACGGCAAATCCAGCGGGCTTAGGGAGAGAGTCACTGTCGGGACTCTCCGGCGCCGGACTCGACCCTTGCGCGGCGTTACAACACAAGTTCGAACTCGCGCCTGGCGAGGAGCACGAGGTCGTTATCCTTTTGGGACAGACCGAAGAAGTAGAGGAGGCGCGGGCCGTCACTCGTCGATTCGGTCAAATGGGCAACGTGCTCGCCGCTTTTAAACAGGTCCTATCCCATTGGGAAGAGATCCTGGGAACTATCGAGATCAACACTCCAGACCTAGCGATGAACCTGTTGGTGAATCGGTGGCTCCAGTACCAAAATCTATCGTGTCGGATTTGGGCTCGCTCTGCCTTTTACCAATCGGGAGGCGCTTATGGTTTCAGAGATCAGCTTCAAGATGTTATGGCCATGGTTTACACGAAACCCCAAATTGCTCGCGCCCAAATTCTTAAGGCGGCCGCTCGTCAATTTGTGGAAGGCGACGTCCAGCATTGGTGGCATCCCCCGACCGGGAGAGGCGTTCGCACCCATTTCTCAGATGACTTGATATGGCTTCCGTACGTCACCAGTTTCTATATTCGTGTCACTGGCGACCGAACCGTTCTCGATGAAGTAGTTCCGTTTATTGAAGCTCCGCCGCTCGATGCGGCCACAGAAAGCGCGTATCTCCTTCCCACTCCATCGACGCAGACAGCTTCCCTACTCGAGCATTGCGCGCGGGCTCTTGATCGAAGCTTGATAACCGGCGTTCACGGATTACCTCTCATGGGATCTGGAGATTGGAATGACGGGATGAATCGTGTAGGTGCCGAAGGAAAAGGCGAGAGCGTTTGGGTGGGATGGTTTCTCTACACGACGTTGGAGAATTTTTGTCCTCTTATCGAGAAATCAGAAAAGACTCGCGCTCAAACATATCGTTCTCACATGACCGCACTAAAAAAAGCCATCGAAGAAAACGCTTGGGATGGAGACTGGTATCGCCGCGCCTATTTCGACGATGGCACTGCGCTTGGCTCTGCCGCAAACCAGGAATGTCGCATCGACTCGATCGCTCAATCCTGGGCGGTGCTTTCCGGGGCAGGAGATCGCGAACGAAGCGTCCGTGCCATGAATGCAGTAGACGAATATTTGATCAATCGAGGAGACGGGTTGGTAAAACTCTTTACGCCTCCGTTCGACCAAAGCCCGCTCGACCCCGGTTATATTAAGGGTTACGTTCCCGGCGTCCGAGAAAATGGCGGGCAGTACACCCACGCCGCGATCTGGACGTTGATGGCATTCGCTGCACTCGGGGACGGCGATAGAGCTGGAGAACTTTATTCTCTTTTAAATCCAATCAACCATTCGGCGACTCGAGCGGGCCTTCATAAATATAAAGTGGAGCCTTACGTGGTTGCTGCAGATATTTATGGAATGTCCCCTCACGTAGGACGCGGAGGTTGGACTTGGTACACCGGTTCGGCGAGCTGGATGTACCGAGCTGCGCTGGAATCTATTCTAGGGTTCGAATTGCAAGGCGATCGTTTGCGGATCAATCCCTGTATTCCTAAACTCTGGCACGGATTTGAAATGCTTTATAAACATAAGACCGCCCAGTATTCGATCGTGGTCATTAATCGCCCAGAACTCGCCACTCGCAGCCGCATCGTGGAAGTAGATGGGGTAGCGCTAAGTTCTTCCGAAATCACGCTGATTGATGATGGGAAGCTCCACAAAGTGCGGATCGTGCTTTAGTAGATGGATTCTTAAATAACGCTAACGGCCGGATGCTTCCGCGCGAAGTAGAAAGCTACCCTATTCATCGCATTCCCCGCTTGGAAGCGGCTTGGGCAGAATGACTTTCTTTGTCCTATTAATCGGCAAGCCCAAGTCGCCTACTTGGGGAGGAAGAAGAACTTCTATGGCGGCTCATGGCATTTCTTCCCAGGTTCCTTTCTGCCTCAAGTTGATTGTGGGCTCGGCAAAGCAGTCGTCGATTTGAAATTAGGTCTGACCTACCTCCTAGAGCAAAGGGCCAGCGATGGTCCATTTCTAAACCCCAGGTAGAGTCGCATCGTTTCCCTTCCGCGCTTTCATAGCTACAGCGCGCCTCATCTCTTTGGGTAACCTCTCGTTTTACTGCTACCGGAGTATATCGGGTGTGCTTGACGATTTCGGAGTTTTTAGTTCTGCGAATCACTTTTTGGATTTTTTCTTCTTGGGCCTTTAAGTAAAATCCATATACCTCCGCCTCAATATCTTCCAGCCGTCCTTGTGGGTATTTATGAGCTAAAAGGTCTTTCACCTTTTGCATTTGCTTCACCAGGGAATCATTGGCGACATAGCTTATTCTTACCCGCGTCACTTCCTTTTCCATGGGAGCAACTATTTCCAATAGGGAAGAAGTCGCCTTCTCCGGAGAAGGTTCTTGGATAGGTACTCTGGCAATGGGAGTGATGGAATCTCTTGGCTCCGACTTCGGGACAAAACGGCATTTTATCTCCTCCACTCGGTATCGGCCCAATCCTTGAGCTTCCTGGAATAGTTCTTTGGCATTCGCCTCCGTAAGACAGGGAGCTAGAATAGTGATATTAGTCATCGTGATTTTATTATTCTTTAGTAAGTCCAAGACAAAAGCGAACTTTTGAATCACCCGACACACTTGAATCCGTTTTCCCGCGCTACTCTCTGACAACCCTAATTCGTTCAAGCAAAAATCATAGAGAGAGCTATAAGCCATCTTGGCCCATAGTTTTCTTCGGTCGACCTCAGCTAACCTTTTTAAGAAAAGAGCCTGCTCTTTTCTTTCTCGTTTCACGCCCTCTTTAATCGCCGTGATTAGACTTTTGTCATCAGAAGAAATTATTTCCATGGTGGCGTCTCTTTCAGGAAGAAGTTTTACCATGGCTTTTTTGGGGTGCCTCTAGTGTCCGTCATGCAGCTCGTGCAACGTGAGCGCTTCACGAACCCCACCTAGAATCCAAAAAAGTCATTTGCGATAGTGGGCCTCAAACGGAGGTTCCATGGATTACGTAGTTCGTACAGAGAGAGAAACGTTT
>JBBQIT010000207.1:0-7500 GCA_038325205.1 Bdellovibrionota bacterium | reverse complement strand
AATCGTGGTTTCCTTCTTAAGTTCAGAGATTAATTCCTCAATTTTAGCCGTACTTATCGGGTCTAAGGCGCTTGTAGGCTCGTCCATGAGCAATACGGGAGGCTGAACGGCCAGTGCCCGGGCGATACAAAGTCGCTGTTGCTGTCCTCCCGAAAGGCTAGTTCCAGGGTGATTTAGCTTGTCTTTGACCTCATCCCAGAGGGCCGCGTGCATCAAACTTCGCTCAACGATCTCTTTTAAGATGGTGCGGCGTCTCACTCCAGCGAGTTTCAGCCCAGCCGCCACATTGTCGAAAATAGACATGGAGGGAAACGGATTGGCCTTTTGGAATACCATTCCAATCTTTCGCCGAATCATCACAGGATCTACGCCAGGACCGTAGATGTCCATGCCTTCAAGGACAACGTTCCCTGTCGCTGTCGCTCCAGGAACCTCTTCGTGCAACCGATTGAGGCAGCGAACGAAAGTAGACTTTCCACAACCCGAAGGGCCGATGAGAGCCGTCACGGTATTTGGCTTTGCTGCTAGCGAGATGCTTTTCAGAGCCTGGGTCTGACCAAACCACGCATTAAGGTTTTCCACTGTCAGAAGGTCGATGGGTTCAATAGTGTGAGACATCTTACTTAATCCCTACCTGCCGTTTGCACGGGACGTAACACGATTCGTGTCAAAAGATTGATCGCAAAAACGAAAAGAATCAGAACCAGGGCACCTGCCCAAGCTTGGCGGTGCAAGTCTTCAAAGGGCGAGATCGCGTAGTTGTAAATTTGCACCGGCAAAGAAGCTATGGGTTGATCCAAAGACTGATGCCAGTAGTTGTTTCCTAAAGCCGTGAAAAGCAAAGGGGCAGTTTCACCCGCGACCCTTGCGACTGCCAGCATAATGCCGGTAGTAATCCCGCTCATAGATCCTCTGAGGACAATTCTTAAGATCACTTTCCAGCGCGGTAGGCCCAGAGCCAATCCGGCTTCTCGAATGTGCACGGGAACCAAGCGAAGAAGTTCTTCTGTCGTACGCGCTACGATGGGTACCATGATGAAAGCTAAAGAGACGCCGCCGGCTACAGCGGAAAATCTTCGCATGGGAATGACGATAAGCACATAAACAAAAAGCCCCATGATGATCGAAGGAACGCTGGTCAAAAGATCGGTAGAAAAGCGAACAAGTCGACCTAGTTTTCCTCTACCATACTCGGAAAGATAAACTCCCGTTAAGACTCCCCACGGAATTCCCACTGCTGAAGACATCAAAATAAGAATGGCCGTTCCCAATAAGGCATTGCCCATGCCTCCGCCAGTTTCACCGACAGGTTTGGGGATTTGCGTAAAGAAGGCCCAGTTTAACGACGGGAACCCTTTCATTACTACATAGCCAAAAACATAGAATAGCGCCAACAGAGCAACGCCAGCGGCTAAACCAATACAGAAAATGAAAAAGAGATTGACGACTTTTCTTTTACGAAAGCCCGCCGAAACCACCGCACTTAGTTCGCTTGCTTTACTCACCGGGAGCCCTTGGGTTTGGTCACTCGCCAAACAAAGAACCGGGCTACTCCGTTGATCACTAAAGTGACGGCAAAGAGAGTGAGTCCGATTTCAGCCAACGCAGAACGCAGTACATCACTCGAAGCTTCGGCATACTGATTCGCAATCACGCTCGACATCGTTTGAGAGGGAGCAAACAGAGAAGCTACGATTTCTGATCGATTTCCGATCACCATCGTGACTGCCATCGTTTCGCCAAGGGCACGTCCTAGACCTAAAATCACAGCGCCAATAATTCCCGGCTTCGAGCTCTTAAGCACCGAAAGGCTCATCATTTCCCAGCGAGTTCCGCCGAGGGCTAGCGTAGCTTCTCTTTGGCTTCGAGGAATGGCTCGAAAAACTTCACGACAGATCGAAGAGATGGTGGGAGTCACCATAATCGCCAAAATAATTCCAGCGGCAAACATGCCAACACCGTAGTAAGGCCCTTCGAAAAGAGGAATGAATCCTAAGTTATTTCCGATCAAGGGTTCGACCGTGCTTTGCAGCCAAGGCGCTAAAACAAAGATTCCCCACAATCCGTAAACGACGCTAGGGATGGCAGCTAACATTTCGACCAAAAATCCGACGATAGTCCCCACTCTTCGGGGAGCCAGTTCATTTAGAAAAAGGGCGATGCCAAGACTCACCGGGGTGGCAAAAGCGATTCCCAAAAGCGACGAGACGACGGTTCCAAAAATAACAGGGAGGGCTCCGTAAACATCCTTCACCGGATCCCAAACTGAGGTCGTGAGAAAAGAAGTTCCAAACTGGCGAATCGTAGGAAGGGCCGATTGAAAAAGATAGGCTGTGATCAGGAACAAAAGCAGAACGACACTGATTCCCATCGCTCTTAGAAACCAAAGAAAAAGACGGTCAGCGTAGTGGACTTCACGAAGCCGTTGCGTGGGCGCCGCCACGGTTTCAGCTTTCTTATCGACGACAGGATGTGCCCAGGTATTCAATTCAATTTGCGGGTTGGGTGTCCATTCAAGGTTCATATAATACACGAGCCTCGTGTGCGTGAGCCTTCGTCCCTACCCGTTTACGCGCCGCAACAAAGAATAACCTTTGGAAAATTCAGGTAGAAATCACTGGGCGGTTTTAAACGATAGGGAGGGTATCGTCGTGTTAGGTTTAGGTTAGGGATCGGCCGGTTGTTTTACCAAATAGTTTCGATAGGATATGAAGTGATTCTCGAACGCTAAAGTGAGGTTCCGTTGAGCTTTGGGTACGTCCTTCTGTGGTTGGTAGGCATCTCGAACATCTCGTCCATCGTGCGATCTTTGCGCGCTCGCCCGGTGGGAAATTACGGATGGATGCTGGCTTCAACTTTGGTGCTGTTGGGAATGGGCGTGATTGCCCATCTGGCAGGCGTGGATACCGCCGGTTATGCGGGAGCCTTACTATGGGTTTTGCTCGTAGCCCTCCCCAATATTGGCGGCAAAAAGATCGAACGCCTTTGCCGAAAGCATGACTACGCTCGCGCTAAGCGGCTAGCCAACTTCTATCGGATTTTGCATCCCTCTCAAGAATATCGCCAGCTCCCCAGTCTGGTCGACGCCTTGAAGAGCGCTTCCGAAGGAAGACCCATCTCCACTTCAGAAATGATCCAGCGAGTGGGCGACTCTAGTGATCCGATCTCCAAATCCCTTTTTGCCCATTGGTTCTCGCTGACCCAGGACTGGGCTGGCTTTATCGAATGGGTGCGAAAATCTGGTGGAGCCGATCGCATCGAAAAAGATCCCAATCTCGCGGCCACATACTTACGAGCTTTAGGCGAAACCGGAGACCTAGAATCTTTAGTAAGACTGTCCAGCCGTTTCTCTCCGTGGTCTATCGACCATTCCGGTTACACCACGGCCATTCGGCGTCTTTTTCTTTTCGCTTTTTGTGGAAGAAAAGCAGCTGTCCTTCAACTTTTTCACGGCCCACTCAAACAGTTCCCTTCTTCCAACCAACTCTTTTGGCTGGCCACAGCAGACATGGCGGCTGGCAATCCTCAAGCCGCCGAGACCTTTCGCCTGCTTGCCGCTTCCGATGATATGCGAGTGCGAAAAGGGGCAGAAAAAAGGATCTTAAATCCCATCGCCTTGGCCGAAGCTTCCTTAACAAGCGCGGCTCAAAATGAAGTGAGCAGTCAGGAAGCTGAAGCCCGAGTGGATCAACAACTCATCTCCGGTCCGGTGACCAAAGCGAAAAAGCCCTACGCCACTTATGTACTGATAGCGCTTAACCTCATCATGTTTGCTTTCGAAGGGATGTACGGGGGAAGCGAAAATCCCAAAGCACTACTTCAATTGGGAGCGCTGGTGCCCGAACTGGTTTCCGCTGGCGAGTGGTGGCGCATCCCTGCAGCAATGTTTCTACATTTTGGCCCCCTGCATCTGGGCATGAACATGCTGGCTCTGTTTCTGGTAGGCCCCTTTCTCGAATTTGCGGTCGGCCCATGGCGCTATGTGGTTGTGTATGTGGGCAGCGGGGTCTTAAGCATGGGCACCGTATGCTTCATGGTGCTTCACGGATTTTTGGGAGATCAGTTTTTAGTCGGTGCTAGCGGCGCCATCATGGGTTTAATCGGCGCTTCGGCCGCGATCTTTTTTAAAATTTGGCGCAAAGAACGAACGCGATTCGCTTCTCAGAAATTAAATTCTCTAGGAGTGGCCCTGCTCATTCAGCTGGCGTTTGATCTCAGCACCCCCGAGGTGAGCCTCTCGTCTCATTTAGCGGGCGTCATTGCGGGAGCTCTCATTGGGTTACTTTTACGGCACCGCGTTGGTTCCAGCGCGTCTTGACCAGTCATCTTGTCGAAATTACGATAGAACCTTCTTAAGATTTTCCCATAAAAAGATTTAACGCGACCTGGCCCCCAGGCTTCGCCGGTGGCTACGCCCCGGCAAGAGTTTGGTTAAAAGGCCATGCTTGGAGCGTGCTGTTACCCTTTCTCCCCCCGGAAGCAGAGGCTTCCCGTGACTACACGGGGAGCCTCTCTTTTTTTGCCTGATTTTCTTTTAGGGAGTGACGCCCATATTTAAATAGAAGGCGTCTAGATTAGGTGCACGGCCCAAGAACTTCGTGACCATCTCAGTGGGGCCTTGAGTAAGTCCCGGAGCAAGAATGAAATTCACGTAGTCCGCACCGACGATAGGGTTCACTAATCCCTGCGCTTTAAACCGCGTATACATGTCTTCCGCTAAAGTCTTCGACCACAAATAACTATAGTACGAGGCTTCGTATCCCACCATATGCCCCCAGGATGCATGGGGGTAGGCTCCAGGCGGAAGATCCACTCCGACGATCTCCTTAAATTTTTGATAGTAGAGTTTCGTGGAGTCTCCTGGAGCCGCATTGGCTTGAGAATGAAAAGCGATGTCGATGCTCGCCAAAGCGATTTGTCGCAACAAGTACGGCGCATCTTCGTCAAATTCTTTCATGCCCACGAGCTTTTGAATCGTCTCCATCGGCAATTTCTTTGAGTTGTCGGCGTAGTGTCCAGAAAGTTGATTGAGAGTCTCCGCTTCCCAAACCCAGTGTTCGAGCATTTGCGAAGGCGCTTCAATAAAATCAATTTTCGTTAGCGTCCCCGAATAGGTCGCTGCCTGCTCAAAATATCGATACTTGGAACTGATGTGACTCATAGGCATGATGTGGCCGAACTCGTGGAACATCGTTTTTACATCAGAATGTCTGAGCAGAGAGGGCTTACCGTCTGAAGGAGGCGGAAAATTACCGACAATCGCACTCACGGGAAGCTGACGAACTCCGTTAGCATCTTGAAAAGCCATATTGAGATCGAAAGCGGCGAAGTGCTGATACTTTCCTGGACGGGGATAAAAGTCCGTATAGAAGAAAGCGATAGTCTTCCCCTCTTTTTTCACTCGGTATAGTTTTACCAAAGGGTCCCAAACGGGAGCGTTAGGGACCTCTTCGAATTGCACGCTGAGCATTTTCTCATAGATGCCAAACATTCCCTTCATCACGACGTTTACCGGGAAGTACTCCCCGACGCTCGCCTGATCAAAATTCAAAACCTTTTTCTTAAGTTGGTTTCGATAGTAACCATTGTCCCAGCTATTGAGTTGTGACGCAGGCCCTACTTCGTTCTTTTTCAATTCCAGAAGTTGATTAACCCGCTCTTGATTCTTTGCTTGGAGCTTATTGGCCGTGGTAGTCAGGAAATCGGTTACTTTCTGAGGATCAGCTGCCAAATTTTGCTTGATAACATAAGCCGCGTAATTGGGGAATCCCATCAACGTCGCAACCTCTTGTCGCAAAGTGAACAAATTTTCTAAGTTCTCTTCGTTATCTTTTCCACCGATAGAAAGCGAAGCCGTCTGCAACCGCTTACGCAGATCCTCGTTCGTCGCATTTTCCATAATCGGAGTCAGAATAGATTGGCGTAAAGGGACTTTGATCTTTCCTGTAGCCGGATCCGTTCCTTTGGATTTTAGCGATTGAATCAGGTTCGGATCGACACCCGCTAGTTCGGCTTCGTCGACGAGTTCGACCTTTCCGGCATCTCCTTCAAGTTTCTTATTAAACTTCTCAGAGAAATCTACGATCTTATTCTGGCGTTCGTTGACTTGGGCCAAAGTCGCCGCATCAAGGGCACCGCCTCGACGCTCAAGTTCTGCTAAAAGATAGTTGAGTAAGAAGGTATCTTCCGCGTCCAATTTTTCTTTCTTATCCAGAGCAGCTTTCAGCACCTGATACAGCTTCGTGCTTGAGTAAATGGAGACTTTTGCTTTACTCGATAAAGATTCGCAGTTATGTCCCGCGTCTTGAATCTCGCCACTTGCTCCGACGTAACCCAAGAGGGTCAAGTTCATGATGGCATTTTCAAAAGGAGCCGAAGCGCGCCGTAGTTCGCCAGCCGTATTCGCGAATTTCGCGTCGGCGGCAGCGATATTCGAAATCTTTTCGGCGACGGCGGTAAGCCCATCGACCTGTCGCTTACATTGCTCGTCTAATTGAGCGACCGTAATGTCGAATCCCCCAACTTGGGGCATGACCACTTCTTCTTTTTTACTGAGACTGATAAGTGGTTTTACTTGAGTACACGAAGAGAGAAACACACCGGCCGCTACGACCAACAAGGACAAACGAGTAAACACGATTAGATCCCCTTTGAAAGTTATGCCTTCAACGAAGGGGCAATATAGCGGAACTTAACCCGACGCGTCAATGCGCGTCGGGTTTTGAGTCGGAATGCTTATTCGTCTGTAAAACCGAGCTTTTAACCTTGCGGCTTAATCTCGATCTTCCCTACCTTTTCCAAAGCGCGCTTTTTAACAGCGGAAGGCAAGGGGGCGTAGAACAACTTTTCCGGATAGCTTTGGCCTTCGGTCAAAGCCCACTTTAAGAAGGCAACGAGCTTGGTTCCCTTATCCGCATCCTTCAGCTGCTGATAAACCAAGAGATAGGTAAAGCCGCTGATGGGATAAGCCTCTTTGCCGGAGCTATCGGTAATCGAGACGCGAAAGTCGTCGGGGATTTTCGCCGAAGCGGCGGCCGCAGAGACCGACTTCATTGATGGAGCCACTACTTTGCCCGAGCTATTTTGAACTGAAGCGTAAGGGAGCTGGTTATTTTCCGCGTAAATCAATTCTACATAGCCGATGCTTCCGACGCTATTTTTCACACTTCCCGCAACACCTTCGTTTCCTTTGCCGCCAAGTCCAGTCGGCCAGTTCACCGCAGTCCCCGTTCCTACTTTGGTCTTCCAGTCAGGGCTTACTTTAGAAAGATAGTCGGTAAAAATATTTGTGGTGCCGCTGCCATCGGCGCGATGAACCACTAAAATATCGCCGGAGAGTTTAGCCGTCGGATTCATTTTCACAATCTTGGGATCATTCCATTTTGTAATTTTGCCCAAGAAGATGTCTGCAATAACATCGCCGCTCAACTGTAAACCGGACTCGACGCCCTTAATATGGTACGTAATGACCACGGCACCAAGCACCGTGGGTACGTGCAA
>JBBQIT010000206.1:0-7516 GCA_038325205.1 Bdellovibrionota bacterium | reverse complement strand
AAAGCCAAAGTTCGCACTCTCACGGAGGCTATGAAGGGCGCTGACGTCTTTGTAGGCGTTTCTGCTAAAGGCGCTGTCACCAAGGAGATGGTAGCCAGTATGGCTGACCGGCCCATCGTATTTGCGATGGCTAATCCCGATCCTGAGATCAGCTACAATGACGCCAAAGAAGCAAGACCCGATGTCATCATGGCAACGGGACGTTCTGATTTTCCGAATCAAGTGAACAACGTTTTAGGATTTCCTTTTCTCTTCCGCGGCGCCCTCGATGTTCGGGCTAAAGCGATCAATGAAGAGATGAAGATCGCGGCCGTTCACGCTTTGGCAAAGCTTGCGCGCCAAGAAGTTCCGGAAAGTGTCTCGCGGGCTTACGGCGGACAGCGCTTTCAATTTGGCCCTGAGTACATCATTCCAAAGCCATTCGACTCTCGGGTACTCCTATGGGTTTGTCCGGCGGTAGCTCGAGCTGCCATGGAAAGCGGCGTCGCTCAGATCAATATCAATTTAGAAGAGTACGTTTCTGATCTCGAAAAGCGATTGGGAATTCGACAAAGTTTTGTCCGATCGATCAAAGACAAAATTCAAAGGCCCGATGCCACTCACGGATTACCCAAAATCGTATTTCCTGAAGGCTCTAGTCCCAAGATCTTGCGCGCTTGCGACATCATTGTCCAAGAGGGGATCGCAGAACCTGTTTTGCTAGGCAATGACAAGCGCATCACTGGACTTATCGAAAAGCTGGGACTCGAAAATCTAAAAAATGTAAAAATTGTAATGCCGTCGGCTTCTGAAAAGAGAGAAATTTACGCCAATGAATTCTGGGAGCACCGCCAACGCAAGGGCTGCACCAAAGAACAAGCCTTCTCATGGATGAAAAACGAGAACTTCTTTGGCTCCATGATGGTGAAGCGCGGAGATGCTGATGGAATTTTGAGCGGTGTCACTCAAGGATACGCCGAAACGATTCGTCCCTTTTTACAAACTTGCGGCGCGCGAAAAGGCATGAAGATGTCGGGCGTCTACATGATGCTCTTCAAAGATCGTATTCTTTTCTTGGGCGATACCACGGTGAATATTGAGCCCAGTGCCGCAGACTTAGCCGACATTGCTATCTGCTGCGCCGAAGAAGCCCGCTTCTTTGATATCGAGCCAAGAGTCGCCATGCTTTCGTTCAGTAACTTCGGAAGCAACGATCATCCGTTGGCACAAAAGGTAAGAGAAGCCACGCGATTGGTAAAATTGCGTCGCCCTGACATTTTGATCGACGGCGAGATGCAAGCAGACACCGCAGTTGTCCCCGAACTCATGGAAGAGAGCTTTCCCTTCTGTGAAATCAAAGGGGGCGCCAATGTGCTCATTTTCCCTGACCTTCAATCCGCCAATATTTGCTACAAGCTAATGCAAAGGATCGGCGGCGCTGAGGCTATTGGCCCCATCCTTATCGGAATGAATAAGCCTATTAACGTGCTTCAGCGCTCAGCTGATGTGGACGAGATCGTCAACATGGCCGTTATCACGGTTCTTGAGATCCAGAAGATGGAAGGACGTTCCCAGCCTGTTTCGTTAAACAGCATTCCTCCAATCCGCTAACCATCTAATATATCTAACTAAATTATGGGTATTGCCCTGATAATAACGCAGTGTATAATGCGCCACTCAATAAATACCTATGGAACAAGCGGTAGAACTACATTTAGACAGGTGTGTTCGCGAGCTGGCGCAGCGAACGCAAGCTTTGAACACGGCCTATAGGGGCCCGGATTTGACTGGCCAATTAAGGCTAACCAACGAGCGCTGGGGACACACGACCCGAGTTCCAGGCCTCGTCGGCAATAGATTTATTCGCTATGCTCCTTTCGCTCCTGGCCTTGTCGTGGACATCGGCGCCGCCTACGGGGTCACGACCATTCCGGCTGCCGCTGAAATGAAAAAAATGCGCATCCCGAAACATTTCCCCAATGGACAGGTCATGGCCTTCGACATTGAAAAAGATCACATCGTTCAAATAGCCGCTTATATAGACGACACCGATCTTTTCTCAAGAATCAAAGCTTACGAAGGTGAATTCCCAAAACTTAGTCTCAAAAGACAGTCGGTGGGCGCCCTGATGTTGGGAAGTGTCCTTCACTATTTCTATTCGATACGCCGATTTCGCCAATCTTTACGGATTTCCATGGAATGGTTGGCGGAAGATGGGAAGATCTTTATTGAGGCCCAAACACCCTATGCGTTTAAATTGGCGAAGCCACAATTCTATACCGAGTACCTTCGTCGCACCGAGTTAGGCGACCCCTTTCCCGGGCGTATCTCCAGCGTTAAAGAAGTAGCCGCGAATCGAAGTGAGCTCCACCGACTAAATCTTTTAGATCCAGAAATATTAAGACGCGAATTAGAAATCGCCGGATACGTCGATATCGACACTTTTTACTTTGCCAGAGAAGTTTATTCGAACGATATAACGGGGGACGAAGATATTCAGCAGGTGCGCTTGAGAAAGCACTTCTCAAAGAATCCTAGTTACGCTATGCCCTTCGAGAGCGTAGGAGCTATTGCCCGCAAGCCCAAGTGGTGGGAGCGCAGCGTAGAGAGAGGAATTGATTCGGCAGAGGTTTGGAGAGGAATAGAGCGTGAAGCGGGTGTGGTTAACGTTGAGGTAGAGCCGTGAAGCAGATACACGACGAGAACGATTCTAAAAGCTCAAAAGTCAGTAATCTTAACGATTCCTATCGCGAGCTCTTTGAGCTGCATCCCTCTCCGATGTGGATCTACGACAAAGAGACGAGTGAGATTATCGAGGCCAACGCGGCCGCCCTCAAATGTTATGGCTATATTAAGAGTGATATTATCGGCGTAACGATTCAGGAATTACAAGCCGAAGGAGGAAGTGACTCAAAGCTCATTCTTCCCCCAGGTAGCGAACACAAAGGTGTTTTTTCGTATCACATCACTAAAGATGGAAAAGTATTTCCCGTCGAAGTAAATACTCGCACGATTCAATTCCAAGGGCGCGAAGCTACCTTATTAACCTCTTTGGATGTCACTGAACAAAGACGAGTCGAACAAGCTTTTATCGAAGTCGATCGTCGTTACCGAAGTATTTTTGAAAATGCAGTCGAAGGATTTTATCAAAATTTACCTTCAGGGAAATTTATCAACGTTAACCCTGCGTTTGCGAAAATGCTGGGCTATCAAACTCCCGAACAGCTTTGTAGCGAGATTAGTAACATCGAAACTCAGCTCTACGTTCGGCCGATCCGCTTGCAGTTTAGAAGACTTTTAGAACGAAAGAATATCGCCCGCGGGTTAGAGTTCGAAGCCTATCGACGAGACGGAAGCAAAATCTGGGTTTCTGTTAACGTTCGCGTGGTGAGAGACGATGAAAATCGAGTGCTCTATTACGAAGGCACCGCTGAAGATATTACGGCAAGGAAGCGATCAGAGGAACGATTGCAGATGCTAAACACCAGTCTTGAACTTCAAGCGCAGGAGTTAGCTCGATCGAATGCCGAACTTCAACAGTTTGCCTATGCCGCGTCCCATGATTTGCAAGAGCCGCTACGAATGGTCTCAAGTTATCTCAATCTCGTGGCCCTTCGGTATCAGGGAAAATTAGATCGTGACGCCGACGAATTTATTCATTTCGCCGTTGACGGCGCAAAGCGCATGAAACTTTTGATCGATGATCTTCTGGCTTACTCCAGGGTTGGAAGACGTGACAATGTTAGAGAGCCCATCAATTGCTCTGCCCTGCTTCCTCAGATCCTAAAGAACTTGGAAGTCTCCATTCAAGAATCTAAGGCACTCGTAGATGTAGGCCAACTCCCGGTCATAGTGGGAGCTCCCAGTCAGCTTGCTCAGCTCTTCCAAAATTTAATTAGCAACGCGATTAAGTTCCACGGTCCAGCCGTTCCGAACATTCGAATTAGCTCGGAGTTAAGAGAAGGCGAATGGATCTTTTCTGTTGCCGACAACGGCATCGGAATGGAAATGCAGTACGCCGAGCGCATTTTTAGAATTTTCCAAAGGCTTCATGCCAGGGAAGAATACCCTGGAACGGGTGTGGGACTGGCGATCTGTAAAAAGATCGTAGAGTGGCACGGCGGACGAATCTGGGTGGAGTCAATTCCTGGAAACGGGGCGACTTTTTATTTCTCATTGCCCGTGACTCAAGGCGAAGGCGAAGAAGAAAGAGACACGCCTGCTTTAACGGCGATGTAAGCCCTTTAATAGAGCGTAACATTCTCTCGAATGATCTCGGTTTGAGTGCCGGTAAGTTGAATCTCGTGAAAACTTCCAATGGTCTGCAATCCTACCTGAGTGAATTCCAAACCTCGTAAGTGAGACATCAAGCAATAGTTGGTAGTGCTATGGCCCACAATCGCTATTTTCGAAAAGTCAGAAGCGACAACGCTTGTCCAAGCCGCCATCACGCGAGTTTCGATCTCTTCTACCGATTCGCCGCCCGGAAATCTTAGCGTTCTAAATTCGTTGT
The DNA here is from genome assembly GCA_038325205.1 of Bdellovibrionota bacterium. GTDB lineage: Bacteria > Bdellovibrionota > FAC87 > UBA2466 > UBA2466 > JBBQIT01. Next base: position 3,024 of record JBBQIT010000206.1, on the reverse strand, counting down.
GATAGCGCCGGGCCTCCTCAGGGTAAGCCACACGAACCTCTTCCCAACTCATGCCTTCCCATTTTCCAAACTGCGCTTCTCTAAATCCTGTATTGATTTCGTGAGGGATTCCGCCTATCGCTGCAAGCTTCCCGACTCGGTCAGCTCGTCTCAGGCCAGTAGTAATAACTTTGTCTACTTTTTCTAGAATGAGGAATTCCGCGTTCACTTGCGACATGCGTTCGCCTTCCGGCGAAAGTTCACAGTCGATCACTCCTCGAAATCGTTTTTTGTAGCGCTGGTCTACTTCACCATGACGAAACAGATAGATAGTTCTCTTTTTGGTAACATCGGACATGACGGCTAAAATCTCCGCTGAAGCCCAATCACTTTCCCCTGAATCTGGAAGTCCTCGGTAGTCACAGGAATAGGCTTCATCTTTTTGTTTTCAGGAACTAGTTGGATCTGCCCATTGCTTTCGACGTACCTTTTAACGGTAGTCTCTCGGTTTAAGAGAGCGACTACAATGTCTCCGGTACGGGCGCGGTTCTGCTTTTGAACCACGAGCAGATCTCCTTCCAAGATCCCTACATCTTGCATGCTATCACCGACTACCCTTAAGGCAAAACACTCCCCTTTCAACATCGAATGGGGAAGGGTGAGTGAGCCCAATTCAATTTGGGGTGAGTCCCGAGTCGCGCCTGCTGCGATCTCACCATAAATGGGAATCTGACGAACGCCCTCGGGCCGAAAGCCGCTAGGCAAAAGGCCTCGCGCTCGTCGGCTTTTGCCAGTCCCCTTCTCCAAGTAACCTTTCGCCAGTAGCGCTTTGACGTGGTCTTGGACGGTACCAATGGCTTTGTAACCAAAGTGTTCTTGGATCTCACGATAAGACGGCGAGCCGCTGGTGAGTTCGCATGTCTTACGAATGAAATCTAAAATCTCCGCTTGCGTGTCGGTCAGGTCATTTTGCCTTTGTTGATTTCCAGAATTATCAGTTGATCTTTTAACCATACAACTGTATGGTATACGTACTGGAGATGATTTGTCTAGTAATTTTTTAAACTTAGCCCCTATTCCCCAAGGAACTTTGCCAGAAACTGGGAATCCTTTGGAACCTAATGCAGGGGGCCGCACGATTTCGTCGTTTATTAAACCTTCGTCTTCTATAGCACCCACACCGGAGCCGGTTGCCTCCCCCGGAAAGCCGGCTCCGGATCTTCCCCTCGCTAGAAGCATACGCTCATTGAGCTCGCGGCTAGAACGAGGGGGATTGGCGCAAATAACATCCTTCAAGGGGGGATCTAAAACGTGGTTCGCTCTTTCCTGTTTGGGCATGTTTTTAGAAAAACACCACGAAGATCCCCCCCTCTCCCTTTGGATCTCTGATGAAGGGCTTCTTTACCCGGAAGCGATTCATTTTTACTGGAAGATCCCTCTTTCGCGGTTTTTGCTCGTTAAAGTAAAGACTGCGGAAGAGGTTTGGAAGGTGGCTTTAGAATCTATTCAAACCGGACTTTTTACTTGGATTTTTTTACGGACCGCAGGGTCTTGTCATCCCACTCAATTAAGAAAACTTCAGCTCAGTTCAGAAAAAACTCGTAGCCGAGTTTTAATTCTAGGATCTAACAAGCTCCCTCATTGGACTTTAAAGGCTCTCGTCGAAGTGGATAGTACCTATGCGCATCCTCTACTTTCAAAGTCAGACTCCTCTCAACGCTTTCAGCGAAGCTTGTCTATCGTTAACGCCACGGATTTTCGTCCATAAAGAACGCGAAATCTTTCTTGATATTGGAGTTACGAAAAAGCTTTTCGGAGGTGAGAAGGCTATTTTGGAAAGGGCTGAAAAGCTAATGCACGCTTTTCAGCTCAACGCCAAAATGGTGCTTACCGATCGTCCCGAATGGGGAAGAGTTTTTATAGGAAATGAACCCTTGGTCGTGATTCCGGAAGGGAAATCCCACCAAAGGCTCATCCAACTTCCTATCGATCGATTGTTAGAGTGCGGAGATCCTGGGAATCTTGAAAAGGAAATGCACGATCGAGTTCAGCTTATCGCTTTCATGAAACGAGTAGGACTCACCTATATCTCTGACTTCTCCCAATTAAACACTACCGCCATCAATCGAAGATTCGGAAAGCTCGGGGTTCAACTTCAGCAATGGGTCATGGGGACTAGAGAACTCTGTCTTCCTACTTTTTCCCCCGATGAATCCATGAAAGACAAGCTAGAAACCGAAGACATCGGTTCGCTAGAGCATCTTCTTTTAGAGTTAGGGCCTTTGTTTAAACGCTTGGAAGCAAGACTTTGGGGAAGAGCTAGGCTTGCGAAAGAAGTTAAATTTCTGATCCATCTAGATTCCGGTTCTAAATCCATTAAACATCTAAAACTTTCGGAGCCTATGAGAGAGTCGTTTGCTTTTATAAAACTACTAAAGGACTTTTTAGGTAACACCAGTTGGGATTCGCCCTTACGTGAAGTCGAAGTGGAAATCTCAGACATGATCCCTTTTCTTCCAGGGCAACTCTCCCTATTTGATACGACAGAAAATAAATTTGCCGAGCTAGGCCCTTATGTAGAGCGCTTGAAAAGCCGTTTCGGAGAAGATTCGGTAGGGTTTGCCGACTTAAGAGAAAGTTATTTGCCTGAGCGATCTTGGAAAACGGTCTTTCCGCCTCCTAAAAAGCCCCTACCTCCTCGGGAACTTCCCACGCTCAGGCCACCTATTCTATTTTCACCACCAAAACCTTATCAACCGCTCCATAACACTAGACTCATTCCTTCTGAGAATTTGGATTGTGAGTGGTGGGAGGCGGGCGGGCACCGTCGTTATTTTATTACCCAAAACCCTTACGGAGAAAGACTGTGGGTGTTTTGGGATTGTGAAAAGCAACAATGGTTCGTACAGGGGACATTTGATTGACGACTAAATCAATGACGCAAAAACACATATGTTTGCTGAACTATTCGCCAAAACTAATTACTCGTTTCTTGAAGGCGCTTCGCATCCCGAAGAGATGGTGGCCATCGCGCGACATCTCCAT
>JBBQIT010000205.1:0-7534 GCA_038325205.1 Bdellovibrionota bacterium | reverse complement strand
AGGCACCTTATCATATTCGACTTCACAAAGTCCCTTCCGGCAAACCGAGTGGTGCTTGAGGTTGATACAATTGCAGGCTCCCCCTTTGTAATCCCGACAGGATTTCTGGTAGAGCTTTTGAAAGTCAGTTTTGGCTTTTTTGTTAATCGCTCCTGAATGGCAACAATGGGAACAGAGAATCTCCACCTGGACACAGTCTTCTACCGCTTCGCAGGCCTTCATTTGTGCCGGGATTTTCACCTCATCCACTCGAGCAAAAGCTACGGTGGCAAGCGAGATAAAGGCTAAAAGTCCTAATTTTGCGGTCATGAGAATGTCTCCTTATTTCCGAATCATAACACCCACAACCTTTCTTGGACGTAAGGACGCAGATTGACACTCCGCATTAGGTGGGAGTACCTCTGAAAAATCGAATCCCGCTTTTTCGACGCGATTGGTTTCGCGATTTCATAGGTCAAGCGGGAATTGCCACTGGAGAGCCAAATGAAATCGATTCTGTTGTCGTTTGTCCTACTTGCTGTAATAACCGCTAACCGCGCCAATGCCGCTATCGCCTATGAACATTTCACCTGCGAAGCCATGCATCACGAAGGTCAAGGACCTGTGCCGATTCCAGATTTCCCCAACTATGCAGCCGAATGTTATATCCGCATGGGTGGTGTCGTCGGAGAAGTGGCGGATGCTGCTGACAAGCACTCAGGCATCTCGTGTGTCGTGGTGACCACTTCTTCATTTCCGGTTGGACACGTGTCCAAGACAACCGTCGAGGTCGTTTCGGAAAAAAAATCCACCGTCGTATTTAAGGGACATAACCTGCTGGTGAAATACCATAAACGAACGACCCGGGACGCGTCGCGAGTGGAGATCGAAATTCCAAGCTTAAAGCTGGAAGCCAATTGCGCGCACGATCCGATAAAGTAGTCTAATCGATTGAAGGGGCGGAGTCGAAAGGCTTCGCCTTTTTTTTATTTGGAATCCTTTTTCGAAGGATTCAGGATTTTTTCGTAAGTCGAAGTTCCGCTGGCGACTTCGCTTCCGAATAGCTCGATATAGTCCACTCCAGGGATCAACGAGTGACCTACCGTATGAATGAATATTTTCTTAAGCTTCGACGGCTTTCCATCAATAGTGATTTCCGCAGACGCCGCGCCGTCGACGGCTGAAACACGCAATTTTCTTTTGTCGTAAGGTACCAAATGAAGCAAGACACTTCCCGGCGTTGCCGCATCGGGTTCGAACTTAAATCCATACGCCCGCCTCTTCTCTACCCCTGAGAGCTCCTGTCGCTTGCCGGCTTTCGTTTTCATTTCCCAATAGACGACCACCGGATCTGACTCATTTAGTTTTCTATCTTCACCGAGCTGAGCTTCATAGTGCACGACATTGCTATTGGTGCTGCGCTCTATAACGAAAAGAGGCTGAGTGCTGTCCGCGAACGCAACGCTTGCAAAACAGACCATAGATAGAAAAATAGAACGCATCAAGAATACCTTTCCTCTTTCAGAGGGCCTCAAACACGGCCAACGCACGAAGTTCTTGACCCTCGCCCTCAATACTTTTCGCCGCCCACTCCCTAATAGAATCGTAGATCCCAAGCTTGGAGTTGGCCATTTCTTTTCTCAACTTTTCATGGTCTTCGATTCTTTTGAATACGAAAAGAAACGATCCTTCCGGAGTAGTATCAACGAAGGAACAATCTAAACTCATGGCAGCGTCTGACAAGACCTCGGCCATTTCTTTCTGTTTATGGTTAATCTCGGCTAGAAACTTTTTCGCGCTCTCGACGGCGTCGGGACGAAGCTTAAACTTCGACAAAACGTATTGCATGGTTCTACTCCTTAAAGTGCGCGCACTCTATGCCAAGTTTATAGATGAGTCCAGCGAACGAAAAATGGATCAAGAAGAAAGAATCTATTTCCGCATATATCGATGGTCACATACGTCACTCTACTTTTTAGGGCACGCAAACTTTGTATTGTGAATGGATTCCTAACTTGACGCTAACGTCTATGAGATTTAGCACAGCGGAATCATATCGATGATGTCTCAAAGTAATCCATGGGGGATGCTATGGAACGTCGTTCGATTTTCTGATCTCAAGGAGAAGCACCAAATGAAAGCTAAAGTACTAGTTCTAGCGCTTATCAGCTGTTTGCCCTCGTTCGCGACGCGATTCACCTGTGACAACGAATATGCAAAAAGCAGCCCTCAATTTCACGTGAAGGCGTACAACAGCGGTGACAACAAGGCCACCACGTTTGTCCTTTCCACCGCCAAAGAAACTAGCGAAGCAAAAACGATTGTCGCTATTACAGACAATCGAAGAATCACGCTTGGCGGAAAAGGTGAATGGGGTACGACGTACCAAGTTAAGTTGAGTTCCGAGGAACAGCAAAACTTGGTTAATAAAGCCGATCAGAGATTGAAAAGCCTAAACGAAGTTGATCACGCCGAACTCTGGGTATCTTGGGATTCTGGTGACGAGTACACCAAAGACAACGACACTGTAGTCGGACAGCTCCGCTTCTACAAAGGCGGATCGACACGCGACAAAAAAGAAATTTACAAGTATGGAGTACTCTGCAAGTACGACACCCGAGAAGGCGACAAGAAATAACATCTTTTGCCGCTCCCCACTTTCTCGTTCTGCGAGAGAGTGGGGAATATTTTTTTTAGAGCTTATATTAGGTGCAGCTCTTCAGAGATGAAGCTGGTTTGAACGTTGGTGCCGACCTTAAGACACGGGTGCTGGGTGCTCGATTCGATACGACAGATGACGTTTTTCGAAAGCGCTCCCAATTCCACCGTATATTCGTGAGACGACCCCAAGTAGCGATACCCTTTGATCGTTCCTGGAACTCCAGTTCCGGAAGTTGCTAAACGCACCTGTTCCGGACGGGCCACGACTAAAATTGCTTCCCCAGCCTGTTTTCCGGCGACCTGATAAGGAATCGTAATCTCGGCCGTGCCCACTTTTACGACAGTGCTCTTATTTTCGACTCGTGAGACTACGGCCGGAATAAAATTCGCAGCTCCCATAAAATCGGCGACGAACTTAGTCGCCGGACGAAGATAGATCGTCTGGGCATCTCCTACCTGTTCAATGCGCCCTTTATTCATCACTACTACTCTGTCTGACAGGGCCATCGCTTCGGATTGATCATGCGTTACATAGACCGCGGTGATGCCAAGGCGCTGTTGCACACTTCTAATCTCATCTCGCATTGATTCACGAAGCTTGGCGTCGAGGTTCGAGAGAGGTTCGTCAAAAAGCAAAAGGGACGGCTCAATAATAAGAGCGCGTGCCAAAGCCACGCGTTGTTGTTGCCCGCCCGAAAGCTCGTGAGGTTGTCGTGACTCATATTCGACAAGTCCCACGACTTCGAGAATGTTCTTAAGTCTCTTTGCAGTCTCTTCTTTATTCACTTTTCTAAATTTCAGTCCGTACACAATATTTTCTCGGACCGTCATATGCGGAAAAAGAGCGTAGCTTTGGAATACCATGGCCGAATTTCTTCGATTGGCGGGAAGATGGGTAATGTCTTTTCCGGCGATGAAGATTTGCCCTGAAGTTGGAGTTTCAAACCCCGCCAGCATGCGAAGGACTGTAGTCTTTCCACAACCCGATGGGCCAAGAAGCGTGACCAATTCCCCTTTTTCGATATCGAGATCGAAGGTCTCGACCGCAACGGTCTCTTTCTTCCGTCTGGCGTCGTAAAATACCTTTTTTAAATGAGATGCCTTAACCGCGTTCACACGCTTCCTCCCATGGCTCGGGGATTCGTACCGATAATTTTTCTAAGCGCCCAAAATACAAAGAGCACTATCACTATTAAAATCAAACAAAGCACAGAAGCCGCGCTAAAACGAAGGATCTCCGTCTGCGCCAAAATAAGTACCGTCATATGGTTCCAGCGGGCAGACACCATAAAAATGACGGCACTGACGGCAGTCATACAATGGACGAATACGTAGGCCATTCCCGCAAAACAAGCAGGGCGAATCAAAGGTAGGGTCACATCTTTAAAAACGGTGGCTGTTCCCGCGCCTAAGTTGGTCGCGGCTTCTTCTAAAGATCTGTCGATTTGTGCAAGGCTGACTTTAGCGGCTTCGATCCCTACAGGCATATTTCTGAAAACGAAACAAAGCACAATGATAGTACCGGTTCCCGTTAGGAAAAACGGAGCCCTGTTGAACGCCAGCACATAGCCGATACCAACGGCGGTCCCTGGTAGAGCGAAGGGAAACATCGCTAGCACATCGAGAAGTTTTCGTCCGGGGAAGTTCTTTCGTACGACGAGATAGGCGATGACCACTGCCAAAAATCCAGCGATTGGCGTCGCGATGGCAGATAGCACCACAGTATCAAAGATTGCTTGGCGACCCACATCGAAGACATATTTGAAGTTGTCCAAAGTGAAAGAGTAATCAATTCCCCAGCGCCTCGTGAAGCACCCCGCAAGAACCGTTCCGTAAAGAACGATAACGACGGCAGAGACCAACCAAGTAATTCCTACCAAAAATCGACGAGCCCACGGCGCAATGATGTCTCTTGCCCCACGCTGAGGTTTCCCTGTTACGGTCACCACCACTTTGCGGCTAACGTAGTATTTTTGGAATACATAAGCGGCAATCGAAGGCACTAGTAGAAGATTAGATAGCGCCGCCCCTTGCTGCAAATTTCCCATTCCGGTGAATTGCAAATAAGCTTGAACGGAAAGGACTTCGAAGCGGCCCGCTAAGATCATGGGGTTAGCAAAGTCGGCAAGAGAAGTCACAAATACCAAGAGCCAAGCGGAAAGAATTCCGGGAGCAGATAACGGTAACGTCACATCGAGAAAAACTCGCCAACGGCTGGCCCCTAAATCTAAAGCCGCGTCCTCTGTAGTCGCATCCAAGCCTTGGAGCACTCCATCTAAAGTAAGATACGCAATGGGAAAGAAGCTTAAGGTTTGAACCAAGATCAAGCCTTTGAGCCCGTAAACGCTGAAGTCATTAATCCCAAGCCATTGGTGAGTGATGATTCCGTTTTTTCCGAACAGCAAAATGATCGCCAAGGTCAACATGAACGGGGGCGCGATAACGGGAAGAGTAGCCATCAACCGTAAAAACTTTTTCCCGGGGGCGACACTTCGATTGAGGAGAAAAGCAAAGAGATACCCCACCAGCACCGAAGTGGTCGCTGAAAAGGTTCCCAATAAAAGAGAATTCCCAATAGCTTTCCTCAACCAAGGTTTTTGAAAAGCATCAAAGTAAGGCTTGGGAGAAAAAAAACCGTCCTTGAAGAGCGAAAGCTCAAGCGCCATTACCAACGGATAAATTATAAATACGGAGAGCAATCCAAGGCAGACCACGGCCGCGAAAGCGACGAGGGGATCCTTATTAAAAGAGCGTAAGAGCTTTACTAGCATTGTAAATCCAAGCCGCACAAACTAACGAACTTGACTTGGTGTGTCGAGGTTGGATTGGCGATACAATAAATTCGTATGATATTAAATAGTTAATTCAAAGAAAAGCTGAGGTTGCCTAGTCTGGCAGATGATTGAGAACGAAATCCAAATTCGAAGGAAACATAGGGAGGGGAAGCCCGTAGGGATTAAACCACTCCAAGGCCAACATTTTATGCGGTTCTAAAATTTTTGGAGTCCCTTCGAAGCTCACCGCCTCCAAGAAAAAGACTCGAAACCACTTCCCCACTTCCGGACGGTAATCATACGAAGTGTGAAGCCATCGCAAGGCGCCCAACCCCACCCCAATCTCTTCGAAGTTTTCCCGGCGAGCCGCTTGGTCCACACTTTCGCCGCGATCGAGCTTCCCCCCGATAAAGCCCCACGTCCCTTCGCCAGTGCCTCCGGTACGAAGCCCCATGAGAAAGTGTCCCCGACTTCTTAGAACTACCACCACAGAGTCGATGACGTCCGCCAAGGGCACGAGAGGGGTCTCTAGTGCACCTTGAATCGTTAAATCAGAATGTGACTGATAAGCAGGAACGGAAATAGCACAGGGAGGAAAATTAGCTTTGGCTACCGAACTAAGCCAGACGATCGCAAAAATTAAGTAGAAAAATTTCCCCAACACCAATCCCCGTTGGTTGAAGATTTAGCAAAGTAGTGAGCTTCCCGGCAAGAACCTATCCTCGAAAAATAGGTTCCGCCGGAAAGCCAATGCTAAAGCCAAACTCGCGGTGGACTAGTCCACCAAGAAACGGGACAAAGTAGGAATATCGATCGAACAGTGGCCGCCCCATTGAGGACGCCATTGCAGTCTCACGCCACGCTCTTTCAAAGTTTTCACAAAGAGCTGGGTAGCTTCGTAGGAAAGATATTTGTCGTAAAAGCCGTCAGCGATATAGAGCGTCGGCAAAGAATCCGCATCTGCTTGAGAAGCTAGATCAAGGGGATTACCCGTCTTCCAATCTTCCGGTGTCGGAAAAAAACCCTTACTTAAAAAGAGCATTTCCGAGACCGCAGTATTTACGGTGTCAGGATCAGAATTTTTGTAATATTGCCAGCCGCCCGAGGCCTCAATAAATTTCTTCACGTCGTCTTGATTGGCGAAAGGACTCAAAGTCGCCATCGGCGAGCAGATAAGTCCGGCCTTATCGAAAAGCTTGGTCTTAAAGGCTAGCTGAATAGAATTAAATCCGCCCATCGATTCGCCAACGACAATGCGACGGCCTTTCAAACCACCAAGGCTCGCTTCAATCGTAGGAATAATTTTGTCCGAAACCACAGAAAGCAATCCGCTTCCGGGGCTCGCATTTTTGTCAGCCAAGATCCAAATGGGTCCAAACGAAATCGAGACTACCGTAGGAAAGGGTAAGTGATGGTCTGCCCAAAATTGTTGAATCTGCGCCGGATAGTAGAACTGATCTTGCCAGGTCTTCTCCGAGTTTCCTTTTCCATGAAGATAGTAAACGATGTCTCGGTTCCGGCTCTGGGCCGGCTTGTGAATACAATAGCCACCCTTCAGCGGAGCTTCGAAAGCAGCACACTGAATATTTACGACAGGCTTTTCAGCCGCGAAACTTGTGTTGAGACAAAGTAATGATAGGACAAATAAAGAAAATGTTTTCATGAACCCCCCAGTTCCCATACCTAAAATGAGCGTATAGCAACTCGCGTCAGGAGACAAATTGAAAGATTCAAATGGTGCGGCATGAAAGAGGCTCATTTAGTGAACGAGATTAAGCTGCGGATGCCATTAGGGTTTCCGCATGGTTAAATAATCAATAGGAGAAACGAACTATGGCTAATTTGCGGCACATTCTCAAACAGGGCGGAATGTTCACTCGGTTCGCGAAGAGCATCGCGTTTGCGACCGGACAACCCTGGAGCTTTGGACTGGCGACAATAGTGATCATAGGTTGGGCGCTCACAGGCCCATCTTTCATTATAGCGATACCTGGCAACTCATTATCAATACGAGCACGACCATCATCACATTCTTGATGGTGTTTCTCATTCAGAATACCCAGAACCGAGACTCCCAAGCGCTTCAAGTAAAACTCGATGAATTGATCCGGGCGACTCAA
>JBBQIT010000204.1:0-7535 GCA_038325205.1 Bdellovibrionota bacterium | reverse complement strand
TGGACGTTGGAGTTGCCGCTTTCGTTCCCGAGTTTGGCGTACTGGCTATTTCACGGGAGATCGTGGAAAGCCCCCATCTTTTAGCACAGGTCGTTTTTCTCCATGAATTAGCTCACTCGGCTACACGCGCGGCCTTACTCTTTCACCACAAAGACTGGCGTGCTGAATTTTTAAAATTCTCCGGTTGGAAGAAGAAAGACGGCAAGTGGAGTGTCACGGTTAAGGAGATTGGCACGCATCCGGCGGATGAACTGACGAGACTTTCCCAAGAGTCATCGTTTTCATTACTGCCAGATAAAGCCTATGTCGGCTTCGTGTTCGGTAAATCGTACGAGCAAAGTGTAGCTAGAAACGATCCCGCCGAAGAAATGGCGGATGCGATCGCAGCCTTTCGACTCACTCCCGAGCGTTTTTGTTCTCACGGGAAATTGGTGGCTCCGAAAAAAGCGAACTGGATCCACAAAGAGGTATTTCCGAAAATCCCATCTCCCGACTGTTCCAAACCAGATCAAAACACACCTTCGAAGTAAATTTTAGAAATGGGGAAACCCTTCGAAACCACTCTAATTTTTCGCCTCGCCAACTCTTACGAAACGGGAAATGTTTTTCTAACTACAAGTTTTTATAGACGCAATGCGTCAAGTCGACTATAATCCGCGAACTTTAGAAGCGGTTTTTAGTCATGTGTGTGTCGACCGCATTAGCCGGGAGACACCAATGGATAATCTGGAGGATCTGATGAACGTTCGTGGTGGCCTTTTCGTAATCGTGTGTTTACTCATTTCGGCATGCGCCGTTAAGAAAGACCAACCGGCTCGCGGCACGGTCATCGGATTTGCCAAACTCACGGGGTCGGTTCAGGAGACTTACTCTTTAAACGATGTGGGCAATTGCTTTCGCATCGTAGGTCTCACCACAGGTAAAAACGTTCTTGAGATTAGTAATGATATTAGCTGTGACACGGTACTTAGTGCTTCCGTCATTGCCTCATTAACTATCGCGGGCGACCTTAAAAAGAGTCCTAACTCTTCACTTCTTTTAGCGGGTGAAGCCGCCTCCGATTCCGATAAAACCCCTACCGGTGAATTGTTTAATGCCGGAAATCCTCTGGCGATTCGTTTTAACCTCCCCGTCTATGAGATCGTTCATTTGTGCACTTACCACAAGCGCATGGAGTATTCGCTAAAGTGCCACGTCACCACTGACAAGAATAATTTGATCACTCGATTGGACTACGACCAATACGCGACGCTCGCGGAAGTAAATCGTAGGATGGGAATGAACAATCTGGATAACGCGGATGCGATCAAAGCAGAGATCGTACTGGCGAAGGCGAGCATCGTTCAATTGAATCTTGATATCGACGCTTCCAAGACGGCCCTTGGCACCTTGGGTGACAGCGCGACCTCAATTCGCAAACGTACCGCTAGATTGCAGACGAAGTTAACTTTACTTGCCGCGGCTATCGATACGGCTGAAGGCAAAAGAGCGGACATCGCCAAGCTCCAAACGGACGTGGACGCTCTTAATGCTTCTATCATCGAGGTGACGAAGCAAGCTAACAAAGATGCTATTACCGCCCTTAAAGCCCAAGTCGACGCTATCAACGCCGGAATTGATAAAGCTTCAACCGTAGAGAGTAAAAAGGCGATTAGCGATGCCGCGAAGTCGGTCTCTGATTTGGCTGAGGCCGTGAAGAACGTTACTGGCGAAGACGCCAGCAAAGGCTTTGGAACTTTCCAAACTAAGGTCGATGGGCTGAAGACTGAGCTGGAAACTCTTAAAAAGAACTTCGACACGCAAACCTCGGATGAATCGAAGGCCAAACTCAAAGCAATCTCTGACGCTATCGAAGCTATCCTTAAAAAAGAAAACGTGGATGCGGTCGAGGCTTTGAAAACTAAGGTTGGCGAAATCACCGCCGGTATCGAGTCGGCGACGAAAGCAGAGACCAAAGTCAAAGTCACTGAAATGGCGACGATGGTTTCAACTCTTACTACGGCGTTGGACAAGGCCACGAATGAGACGGCGAAAGAAAAGGTCAAGACCTTACAAACTGATGTCAATTCGCTTCAAACCTCTTTCGACCAAATCAGCTCGGACGACGTCAAAGCGAAATTGAAAACGATCTCTGACTCTGTGAAAGCAGTTAGCCTTGAGTTTTCCGAAGTGGAATTAAAGGACCTTCAACGGCAAGTCAGCGTTTCTGAGGCCACTATCACCAAGGCTCAGACGGACGGCGACACCACTTTGGAAGAAAAGACCAAAGAGACAGTGGCGCAGTTGAAAACCGAGATCACCGCGGTTGAAGCGCGTATTAACGGGCTCAAGGGTAACAAGTAATAAAGCCGAAAGATAAAGGAACACTCCTATGAATAAAATCATTCCGGCCATTGTTATCGCGGTAGTCGCCCTATCGGCATTATGGTTCACGTGGAACCGCGGGCAAAAACAAACGCTCAGAGAGCCCGAGTTGGTGTCGGTTACGAAATCGGGAACGCCAAGCGAAGTAGTTCAGGAGCCGGCTCAGGCCGTTAAGCCCGTGCATTCCGAAAAAACCGTTAAAAATACTCCTGCGAAAGTTGCGCCGGTTCAAACCGAAGTGGCTATCGAAGAAGTAGCGCCCGAGCTTAAACCTATTCCTGAAGGCATCGTGGCTCTGGAAACTCCGATTCAATCTTCGGTGCTTTCCACCTCCGACAGTGAGTTGGTCACTACCCATAGTCACCAAAAGCTCACTGGTAACTTCTTCTTGAGCCACATGGTCGCTCTACAAAAAGGGAATCGAGCTTTTTCGGAACTCGGTGCTGGAATCGGATACCAATCGGGTCCGAGCCGAATTGCCGTTTTCCAAGAGGCCAAAAAGCTGTACGAAATTGCGGCTCGTGGCGAAAACGAGTTTCTGCTCTCGGATACGGTGGTCGCTTACGATTATGACTTGTCCGACGATTTCGGTGGTTTTCAGTGGAAGCTAAATGCGGGCGCCACTTTACCCGTGTCGAAAAATTCTCAAGACAACAAACACATCACTCGTCCTAGCCTTGGTCTTGAAATTAGCCGTTCCTTTTTCGACAAGCGCTTAAAGGCCAGCTATCAACCTGCCTTCAGCTACTATTTCAATCGTTACGCAACGAATGGAGCAGGCGTACCTATCGAGAAAATGTCCTTCGGACAATCTGTTCAAGTCTCGTTTGAAATCATTCCTGAGTCACTTAGCATCGTAGGCTGGGGAAAAGGTTATTTTCACGGGTACGAAGAGTTTGATTTCACCAAGACCTCTCCAGCAAACACGACTTCTTACGCTTACGGGTCGTACTTAGCGTACAACGTCGTCAAGAATGTTTCACTCCAAGCGGGATACTTGCGAGGCAACTCGCTGCTCGTAGATCCTAGATACGATTCGGTTTACTACGATGCTCCCACGCATCGCGGGTATGCTGCGATCGTTGTCGGCTTCTAGACAGTTCTTAAAATGTAAATTTGGCTAGCGGTCTCTCTTAAACAGGGAGGCCACTTCGTCTTTTTTCGGGAAGCGTCCGAGCGATGATTTGGAGAAGATGGCTTTGCCGTCGACGACCACATCGAAAACGCCTTTGCCACCCGGAGTTAGCTTAGAGATTACGCCGGTATGGGCTTTGAGCTCAGCCGCCACACGGACGGCTTCAGGAAGATAATTTCACATCTGGCAGTAGAAGATCTCGATTTCCATTCCCTCCCTTTACCTTTTTTGATTCGTTTTGGGAATCTTCTTTACAGTTGTCGGTCCAAATCGCATTGGTTATTCTCGCTCCCATGAAAAATTTGATATTTAGCTTAGGGTTCGTGGGGCTCGTTGGCGCGTCGTCGCTATCTCTGGTCAGCTGCGTGACGACTCCAGAAACCGGCCGCCAGGCTTTCATCGTAACCAGCGAATCTGAGGAAAACCAGTTGGGCCTTCAGGCCTACCAACAAGTGTTGGGAAAAGGAACGATCTCTAAAAACGCCAAATGGAACGAGATACTGCAGAGGGTGGGCAAACGGATCGCCGCAGCCGCGAATAAACCTGAGTATCAATGGCAGTTTGTACTTTTGGAATCCGCGGAAAAGAATGCGTTTTGTCTTCCAGGGGGCAAGGTTGCCGTTTATTCGGGGATCTTGTCCGTCGCCAAAAACGAAGCAGGACTGGCCACAGTGCTGGGGCACGAAGTCGCTCATGCGACGGCTCGGCATGGTGGCCAGCGAATCACTTTAGCTCTGGGAACCCAATTAGGTTTGGGTGCTTTAAATGTGGCGCTGGGAGGAAGCGATCAAAGCACGAGTAAGCAGCTTCTGATGGCGGCCCTGGGAGCCGGGGCTTCTATTGGAGTTTCCCTGCCTTTTAGTCGGGGCAACGAAAGTGAAGCCGATGAGATCGGGATGATTTATATGGCACGTGCCGGTTACGATCCCGGGGAAGCGGTGAGATTCTGGGATCGGTTTAGCCACGAGGGCGGATCGCCCCCTGTGTTTCTTTCTGATCACCCTGCGAGTGCTTCGAGAAAACAGGCCCTGGAGAGAGAGCTCCCCAAGGCCATGCAGATCTACGATCGATCTGCTAAGTTCGGTTTAGGATCCTCTTTCTGAAATGAAATTTGCGGTCCATAGCCCCCTTTACCAAGGAGCGCGCCCAGCATTTCCAGTGGAACCGGGAAGATGGTCGTCGAATTGTTTTCGGCGGCAATCTCGCCTAACGTTTGTAAGTAGCGCAGCTGAATCGCCGCCGGATATTGTTGGAGCATTTTGGCGGCTTCGCATAGTTTTTCTGCGGCTTGGGCTTCACCCTCGGCCATAATGATTTTGGCTCGTCGTTGTCTTTCTGCTTCGGCCTGTTGGGCCATTGCCCGCTGCATCTCCTTGGGAAGATCGACCTGTTTAATCTCAACGGCCGAGACTTTGATTCCCCATGGCTCGGTGTGCAGATCCAAAATTTCTTGGATTCTTTTGTTCAGCGCTTCGCGCTCGCTAAGCACTTCGTCTAATTCCACCGAACCCAAAACGGAGCGCAATGTCGTCTGTGCGTATTGATACGTACTTTCTAAATAGCTTTCGACGTTATTTACCGCTTTGTTCGGATCAACGACGCGAAACAAGATGACGGCATTTACCTGAATCGAAACACCATCTTTGGTAACGACGTCTTGAGGGGGGACGTCAGTCGTCATAATTCGAAGGCTGATCCGGACCATGCGATCGATACCCGGTAGAATGACTACTACTCCGGGCCCCTTCGCTCCGATGATACGGCCCAGGCGAAAAATTACGCCGCGCTCGTACTCTTGAAGCACTTTAAGGGACGAGAACAATAAAAAGACAATGACTACTAGAGCCAATATAGGGCCTGAAAACATAATGAACCTCCAATTAACTGCGACGTACCACTAGAAGCATGTCGCGTACTTCAGTCACCACTGCGATTTCGTCCACCGGGATGGCCTCTTCACCGCTCGTAATGGCGTTCCAAAGCTCTCCATGAACAAAAACTTTTCCACTGTCTGTCGAAACCTCTTCGCGTACCTTGGCGTTTTCGCCGACTAGAGTTTCCACTCCCGATCGATGTTTGGCTCTCCTTGCTTCGAGCACTAGTGCCCCAATCACGAAAGCGGCGGCGGCAAGCACTGCCGCTGTCGGAAGAATGAGCCCTAAAGAGATCTGAAATTCCGGCACGTCCGTATCCATTAAGAAAAGAGATCCTAAAATGAAGCAGACCACCCCTCCGATTCCCACGAGTCCGAACGTAGGAAGGAAGAGTTCGGCTATCAACATTGCCATTCCCAAAAAGATGAGTGCCAAAGATCCATAACTGATGGGCATCATTTGAAACGAGATTAGCGAAAGGATGATGCAGACCGAGCCAAGGACTCCGGGAAAGATTAGTCCAGGGTGGCTAAGCTCGATCCATAAACAAAGTCCCCCCAAAGTCATAATGAGATAAGCAAGGCTGGGATCCGAGAAAAAGGAGATGAGACGATGTCGCACCGAAGGGCCGTTTATCTTCGCCGTGAATGTCCCTTCCGGGAGTGCCTTTAGCCCTTGCTTCGGCATTTTTAGCGTATAGCCCGAAAGTTTTTGAAGCGCTTCACTAAGATCTTCTGCCATGAAGTCGATGACATTTTGTTTGAGCGCACTTTCAGCGACGATTGAAGCGCTGTCTCTCACGGCTTTGATAGCCCATTCAGGGTTTCTACCGCGAGCGCGAGCTAATCCCTCTGCAAAAGCCGCCGTGTCGTTTGCGATCTTTTTCTCCATCGTTTCGTCGCTTTTGGCTCCACCAGGAGAGACGGGGTGAGCCGCTCCGATATTAGTCCCGGGAGCCATGATGGCGACATCCGAAGCAAAGGTGATCAAAGCCCCTGCTGAACCTGCTCGGGCGCCTCTAGGTCCCACAAAAACAACCACCGGAATTTTGCTATTGAGCATCTCCTGAACAATTTGGCGAGTCGTGCTTAGTAATCCACCGGGAGTATCCAGCTCAATAACGATAAAGGGAGCTCCATTCTTTTGGGCGGTCTGGATACTCGAGATAATGTAATCCCCAGACCCAGGGTTGATACTGTCAGAAATAGTTACTATGGGAATTTCGGTAGCAAGAGCTCCCAAAGTGAAGAAGCTTAAGAGAAAATAACAACGCCAGAGGCGATTCATGTTTTTGACTCCATAGTGGCCTTTACCAACTTCATGTCATCCCAGACGAGTCTTTTGGCCGCGGGGTTTCTCAACAAATAAGCGGGATGAAAGGTTGGCATGACAGCCATTTTTTGATTTCGAGGGAAAGGATGAAATCTGCCGCGAAGATTTGAAATGGCAGTTGTACTTCCTAGAAGCACTGCCGCTGCCGATCCGCCTAGGGCGACAATGATCTGTGGCTGAATAAGGTCTATCTGTGACATCAAGAAGGGAAGGCATTGCGCCACTTCATCCGCTTCCGGGGCCCGATTGTTCGGGGGACGGCACTTCACCACATTCGCAATGTAAACGTCGCTTCGCTTGTAGTTCATCGCTTCAATAATTTTATCGAGCAGCTTTCCGGCCTGGCCGACGAAAGGCAAAGCCTGCTGATCTTCGTCCGCACCCGGACCTTCGCCCACAAACATTAGTTTAGCCGTCGGACTGCCCGTGCCGAAAACGATGTTGGTTCTTCCTTCGCACAATTTGCATCTTGTGCAATCACCGATGAGCGTTCGAATCGCTTCTAAAGTGCCCGATTCACGTGGCTCTACGACTTGGGGAGTTTCACTCTTTAGGTTCGGCTGGGAAACCGGGACGGGCTTAGCCTGGTCTATCTTAGTCTGGGGCGGAAGTTTCCTGGTCGTGCGTTGTTTCGGTTGGCCCGTGAGACCATCTAACAACGTACCCTCAACGCCGAACTCTTTCCAAAGCGAGGTGTACTCTTTTGCAAGGAAGGTAAGGTTCTCGTTAGCCATGAATAGCTCGTATCATAGTGAAGGGCGGCCGTCATGGCGAGGGCAAAGATATTGATCCTTCACAGGATTCTTTAGTTTGGAAGGCCCTAATAGTGT
>JBBQIT010000203.1:0-7593 GCA_038325205.1 Bdellovibrionota bacterium | reverse complement strand
ATATCTTAGTGAGGTAATAGTCACTGCGCTCGCCGGCTTCCGTGGTGAGTCTTTTGCTAGTGATCCAGTAACCGTTGGAGCTGTATTCTCTAAGGTGGGGGAAAAGGTTCGAAAGAACGGCGACCGGTTTTTCCCTGGTGCGATGGGGAGCGTTCTGCTCCTTAAGAAGGACCACATAGAAGCCACTATACTTTTTAGAGTCGGAGTTCACGTGATTTAACTTCGCTGGCCCGTCATATTCAACAAGGCTTGTTTCCCATGTTTCAGGATCCCATTTGAAGAGTCTTTCGCCTGACTCGGTGGAGAGTTCCTTTCTTCGAAACTCCAGATCTGCGTACTGCTCGAATGTGACTTCATTTTCGCCACCCGTTGAGACGGTGGTGGTTACTCCGTTGGTCGTATTTGTTAACTTGGCTTTGGGTTGGGCGTCGGAGGAGGGCACCCCGATGTGCAAGAAGGCCACACCGAAGAATAAGAGAACAAGCTGTGTCCGTTTCATACGTCTTTTGCCTTTCTGTCAGGTGTTTTGGAATGAGCTACTCAGCTCGCCCTTACATCCTGGTTACTCAAAAAGCCACTACCGGCGATAGAAAGGGTCTCGTCAAATCGCCGCCCTATAAATCGGTCACAATTTGTGACCATGTGGAGAAGTTCATTGCTCTATTTTTCACAGTCTCCTAGGATGCCGCCCATGAGCGAAGCTGAAGAGGTCACTACCGCCAGTTGGCTGCGAGATCGATTGTTGGTTCGGGTCGGGGACAATCCCTCGTACTCGTTGCGAGCTTTTGCGCGAGACCTTGGGGTCTGCCATAGCTATTTGAGCCAGATTATTAGTGAAAAGCGAAGGTTGTCCCCGTTGAAGGCTAGACAGTTCAGCGTCCGCTTGGCGCTCGATGCAGAGGGCCGGTCTGAGCTGTTCTCCCTAGTCTCCCAGGACCATCTGGGAGAGGCGACCTTGCCCCCCTCCCCGAATCTCTTTCCGCGACCTTCGCAAAGGCGCGAGTTGGCGCTAGACCTGGACCGATTTCGCCTCGTCGCCAAGTGGTATCACGGAGCAATCCTTGAGTTCCTATCCATCACAAAAGGGCGGACGAAACCTTCGACCATTGCTCAGAGGCTGGGGCTAAAGATTAGCACCGTGACCGCCGGCTTGAAGCGTCTGGAGCGATTGGGGCTCGTTCGAAAAGAGACGGGCGTCTGGATTCCGACGGCGAACGATGTTTTTGTCGTTCCCGATCAACTGGAGCTCGCCGTGAGACTCTTTCACCGGGAGATGCTCCGAAAAGCGGAGAAGGAGCTTTCCCACATCGATCCTACTGACTTCGAGAAAAGAGAATATGGGGCGATGACTATGGCGATTGATGTTTCGAGACTGCCCAAGGCGAAGAAAAGGATGTTCGAGTTTCGTAAACGGCTGATGGAATACCTTGCGGGTGAGCAACCCACCCATGTCTACCAGTTTAATATGCAATTGTTCCCTCTGACTCGGGAGAAAAGGGCGTCGTCCATAAAAAGGCGGAGGTCGTCATGATGACTCTGAACAAACTATTGGTCATCTTCCTCACCCTGACGGCTCTAGTCGCATGTACTAGGGACTCAGAGCGAAAACCAGTTCATGCTTTTGAAGGGTGGGATGTTGGAAACGGAGGTGATGGGGTCGAGGGCGAGATAATCTCACGAGCGCGATTCGTCCTGGCGAGTTTAGGCTCGTCGGAGAGGCGATCGCGATTGCTCAACCGAAACGAAATCATTCTTCTTGAGCAGGCGATCGAACTTACCGCCATCGACGTTACATCCACGATCCTCCGAAACTCTATTGGGGAGCGAGCGTTGATCGTTGTGCCCGATCCAAAGCGACCGGCCGAGAGGATGATTCGCGCGAATATAATGAGGTGGGTACTAGAGAGAAATTCGGGAGTGAATTTGGTTCAGACCGTCTTCCATGAATACCTTCGGGTAATCGGGAAGGACGACTCGCAGAACCGATACTCCGACCAAATCGGCTTGGATGAAAGTGACTACCGGGCCTTCGAGCAACTTAAACGCCAGGAAATCTATGCGCGATCGCGCCGGGTGGCTAGCATAAGAATGGACCGCGACCAAAATTTGCTGGGGGCTTGGCAGACCGAAAATCCGGTTCAGATCCTTTCCCGCGCCCTTTCAAAACCGTATTTGGGCGTGGACGGTGCTTCGCGAGTTGAAGAGGTTCAGTCTTTGTGCGCGGGCCACTGCGAGGCTCCCGAAGTGGCTCTCAATTCGAGGGGCAATGGTTTTGTGGTTTGGCAGAAACGAGAGGCGGTAACCCAGTTATGGGTACGGCGCTTTTCTCAATCGCGAAGATGGGACATTCCGGTCCTATTGGGTGAGTTTAAGACCGGCCCCTTTGATCTCACCACCAAAGTCGCCGTGGATGAGAGTGGGCGGGAACTGGTGCTGGTCTCCCATACGCGCGAGACGCCGGCAAAAAGTGTCTCTTTTCGGGGAAGTGGGAATGGCGCGTGGAAAGCGGAAAAGGTCCCCTTTGATCCCGGTCGGGTGGGGGACCTTGGGGTATTTTCCCTAGTGATGTCCGCTTCGGGAGAGGCAGCCGCGTTGGCGAGTAATCCGAAGGGACTCTTTGCGCTATTCTATCACCCGATTTCCGGCTGGCGAAATCCGGTTCCACTCGCTGCGAACGGAAGTCAGATTGAACTTCCACAGGTCGCGGAGGGGGGCGGCCGATTTTATGCGGCATGGGTGGAGAGGTCGAAGCGGAGTTGTGATCTACGGCTTGTCGAGTGGGGAGCGGATGGTCTGAGTAGTCCGTCGGTCTTGGTTCAAAGATTAAAGACGAGTGACCTTCCTTGGATCGAGCACCTAACTCTCGTTGCCTTCCCGGACGGCGGCGCCGCATTATTGAGCGAAGAGTCAGCCACGGATGAAAAAGATTTGCGAGAGACGCATACCAGGATCACCCGGCGTCTATCCGGCGGACGAATCGATACATGGGATCTCGTGGGGGGGTGTTTGGATCGGTCCGTCTCTTTTGGCGACCCGATCTACTCGCCGCTCCGATCGGCGAAGATAGCGCCGTTAACTGAGCAAAACATTCGATTGGTGTGGACCGAGAAGACTGGGCTGTACGAGAACATTTGCAGCGGTGAAATATCCTTAAAGGACCGCACCAGGGTGGTGGAGGGTGCGTGGCTGTGGCGTCGAATGCCTGCAACCTCGAGAGAGGTAACTTTAGTCCCGGATCGGAATGCGGGGGTTCTGGGTTTCTGGTGGACAGAGGACGGTAATATTCCCTACTCTTGGCTTTATACAGACACGAATTTTTCAGGGCATCCCACGAAAATTTATTCCTCCAAACTGAAGTAACTGGGTCACCGAGAGAGGCCTTGAGGTTTGAAAGGTGTCACTCTCCTTCAAGGCCTAAAAGGAACGGGTCATCATTTGGACGAATCACATAGTTGTGGACTAGCAGATCAATGTTCTTTCGGTCCTCGTTAGCTCGAGACAATCGAAAGCGACGGTAGAGAGTCCCCGCCGCCTGGCGCTACGTCAAATGGGCTCGTAGACCATTTATTTGGTGATAATCGAATTTATGGCTAATAGGGCCTGCACAGAAAATAGGCTTTAATACCGCTTATCCGTGTTTCAATACTCCGAAGAGGCAACTTGTGGCATTCCTCAGGGGATGACCACGAATGCTAGGTTGTTGCGGAAACGCCCTCTGAAGATCGGCGTACTCATTAGCCCAGGTGATAACGCCGGTCCGTAAGGGAAGAAAACCAGGAACATACATAGCCGCCTGCGGCGGCTGTGCCAGAGTGTCCTTTTTTACTTGCACTTTCAAAGGGTAGGAAGTGGGTACTTCGTCCTTAAGCGTCTACGTCGTGACCTTCCGTCGGAACTTTTTTATTCTGAGTTTTCTTGCATTCTGCATCGGACGGCTTGCAATGTGGGGTGGTCGCGGCGTCGTTCTCGACTTCAAGTACCGGGGTCTTCTTGGTCGGTTGATCGCTGCGCGGGCCGCAGAGAGGGTTCTCGGGAGGGCACTCCGCCACCGCATAGACCGGGGCTAAGGACAGCACCACAACCGCAAAAATTCGAATGAAACATTTCATAGAACCTCCAATGAGAGAGGGTATACGTTTTAAAATTACTTTCGTCCAGGAAAACGGTAGGCCACGGGGGCAGAGTGATCATTCGCAGGCAAGATAGGTAAGGTATTCGTTTACTAAGGTGACTTCCGTATAGGGAGTCCCTGCTGCCTGGCGCTACGTCAAATGGGCTCGTAGACCATTTATTTGGTGATAACCGAATGTATCGCTAACGCCGCTTTATGGCACTTAGACGTAAACACACTTCTCAGGTAAGTACCCGACCAGATTTCAATATGAGATAGCGAAACCCAAACCACTAGGTTAGGGTTCTGAAAAATCCTCTGGCTAGGGAGTTTCAGATGAAAATGACGGGAAATACGATTTTGATTACGGGTGGGACGAGCGGAATCGGCTGGGAGTTATGTAAACGGCTCCACGCGCTGGGAAATCGCATCCTCATTACGGGACGCAACGAGGCCAAGCTAAAAAAGGCCAAAGCGGCCCTACCCGACATTGAGATCATCCAAAGCGATGTGAGTCGTCCCAATGAAATCGCTAGTCTCTTTGCCCGAGTGGCAAAGGATTTTCCTGAAACCAATATTCTGATTAACAACGCGGGCATTATGAAGGAATTAAACCTTCACGACACTAAGGGTGAGTTAGAAGAGCTAACTTCCGAAATTGAGATCAATCTCAATGGCCCCATTCGGATGATCAAACAGTTCCTACCTTTTCTGAAGTCTAAACCAGAAGCCGCCATCATGAACGTCACGTCGGGATTAGCCTTCACCCCCTTGCCAACGTCACCTATCTATTGCGCTACTAAAGCAGGCTTGCGATCTTTTACCCGATCCTTACGCGTCCAACTAAAACACACTAACGTTAAGGTCTTTGAATTGGCGCCTCCCGCGACCCATACCGAGCTCTTAGGAGACTTCGATCCCGAGGATATGAAAGGCGTCTCCATCATGACCGTAGAGGACATGGTCTCGGCTGCCGTCAAAGGACTAGAGAATGACAAGTTTGAAATCCGACCAGGTCAAAGCAACCAGCTAAAGTTCATGAGCCGTGTCGCCCCAGAATTTATTCTGAAACAAATGAGCCGCCCGGTTGAGCGGATGCTGAAGCACTTAAACTAGAAAAGATGTTTGAGACACTCTTCCAAAGAAGAGACCGGCAGAAATTTAAGCCCTTTTCGAATCTCAGGATCTATCTCCTTGAGATCCCGCTCGTTGAACTTGGGCAATAAGATGGTGTGCAGATTCGTCCGGCGAGCCGCTAGTAACTTTTCTTTGATCCCGCCGACCGGTAGCACTCTCCCCGTTAACGTGATCTCGCCTGTCATAGCGATAGAGTTTTTCACCGGCTTGCCGGACAAAAGGGAATAAAGGCTCGCGACAATCGTTACGCCCGCCGAAGGGCCGTCTTTAGGAGTCGCTCCCGAGGGCACGTGAACGTGCAATACATGCTCGTCGAAATAGGCATCGGTCAGCCCCAATTTCTTGGCGTGGCTTCGAATAAAAGAATACGCAATGTTGGCAGACTCTTTCATGACATCGCCTAATTGCCCGGTGAGGATAAAGCCGCCCTTCCCTGGCACAACGCTACTCTCCACAAAAAGAATCTCGCCCCCGTACTGAGTCCACGCGAGCCCCGTGGCAACTCCCGGCACTCCCTGTTTCATTCGTTCTTCAGGAGTGAAAGGAGGAAGCCCTAACATCTTTTCTACGATGGCCTTGCCGTCAATAATATTGGGAACGTGGCGTCCCATCGCGGCTTTATAGGCTAGTTTTCGGCAGATGCGACCGATCTGTTTCTCTAAGTTTCGAACGCCGGCCTCACGTGCATAGTGCGTGATGATGTGTCGCAATCCCGCGTCGTTAAATTTTACTTTTTCTTTCGCTAGAGCATTCTTGTCGATGAGTTTAGGAATCAAATGCTTCTTTGCGATGTGATACTTTTCGTTGTCGGTATACCCACTGAGCTCGATCACTTCCATGCGATCTAGAAGAGCCGGCGGAATGGTATCGATCGTGTTGGCCGTCGTGATAAAAAAGATTTCAGAGCAATTGAACGGAAGATCTAAGTAGTGATCCAAAAACTCTGTGTTCTGTTCCGGGTCCAACAACTCGAGCAAAGCCGATGCTGGGTCTCCGGAATGAGAGTTCGAACCCATCTTATCGACCTCGTCGATCAAAAAGACCGGGTTTTGGGTCCCTACGCGCTTTAAGCCTTGAATGAGTTTACCGGGCATCGCGCCTACATAAGTTCTGCGATGGCCTTTGATCTCGGCTTCGTCTCTCATGCCGCCAACAGAGAATCGGAAGAATTTTCGATTCAACGCAGAAGCGATAGATTTTCCCAGACTCGTCTTTCCTGTCCCTGGCGGGCCCACAAAACAAAGGATGGATCCCTCAGAGCTCTTTTTTAGCTTCTTCACTGCTAAAAATTCCAAGATGCGATCTTTTACTTCCTTCAAACCATAGTGGTCTTCATCGAGCCGCTTTCTCGCCGCTTGAAGGTCGTAGCGTTCTTTAGATCGGACTCCCCAAGGAAGGCTCGTCGCCCAATCTAGATAGTTAATCAGAACGGAATACTCGGAAGACTGTTCGCCCAAAGCCTGGAGCTTTTCGAATTCTTCTTCGATCCGGACGGCGATATCCTCTTTGAGCACTTTTGTTTTAAGGCGCTCTCGAAACTTCTCCGCTACTTTGGTTCGATCGTCTGTGTATCGTCCCAACTCTTTTTGAATAAACTTAAGCTGCTCTTGAAGGTAAAACTCTCGCTGCGCGGAACTGACTTTTTGGTTTATTTCATCTTGAATGCGCCGCTGAACCGCTTGAACGTCCTGCTCTTTTTTCAAAAGCAGAAGCAGATGCTGGAGTCTTGATTTCACGTCCGCATAACTTAAAAGCATCTGATAATCGGTCACATCACGAACCAAAACCGAAGCGATAAAATCGGCAAGCTTGCCCGGGCCATCGATATTCACCAAAGCCACCTTCATCTCTTCTGAGATGAGAGGGTTGTCTTTGGAGACCTGTTTGAATTGGCTAAGCGAACTTCTCAGCAACGCTTCTAGCTCCGTATCACGGGCTACCTCTTCATAGAGATACTTCACGGTTCCCGCAAAGTGAGGCTCTCGGCTCATGAGGTTAGTAAGCTCAAACCGTTGAAGGCCTGAAAGCAGCACACTGACCTGATTGTCCGGAAGGTTAATCTTTTTTAGAATCTTGGCAGCAACCCCGTAGCGGTAGAACTCAGCCCGTTCCGAAGGCAGTTCGGCCGGTTTTTCTACGCTGGCGTCGGCATTGGGTTCACCCACCGTGCCCTCAGCAGGAAGGCCCGTAATCGAAGTCGAAGGGCCGGTCGCCACCGCATGAGAGGCCGGATTTTTATAGATCACCACGCCGATATAACCACTTCCTTCCATCACGTGTTCGATGGTCTTGGTGAGCTTACCTTCAGGCAAGATCACAGGAACGATCATCCCGGGAAATAGAGT